>JBEVTH010000018.1:0-23936 GCA_041156085.1 Candidatus Nitrososphaera maunauluensis | reverse complement strand
AACCTACTGTCAATACTGCCACGCCAATAAATACTGGATCAACCATGCGTTGCACCCATATTATCAATTTTCAATTCCACATTGCCATCGTATTTTGGTTTGATTGCTAGTTGTGCTGGAGTATAAATTAAGTGTTCTTTGGTAAATGAGGAGAGTTCATAATCATTGGTCATGTATAATGCATAGAATGGGCATGCATCAACACATAAACCACAAAATACACATTTGCCAAAATCAATTTGTGGCATGATACCTTTTTTGTTATGCTTCCATTGTTCATCCACTTTTACCATTCCAATTGCTTCTGCAATACCTTCACATGCAATTGCACACAGCTGACATCCGGTACATTTATCATGGAATAGAATATGTCTTCCACGACTCCCTGCAATACCCACTCCACGTTTAGGATCAAACTGGTAGCCATCACCAATGAATTTGAGCTTTTGCTCAGGGTATCTTAAAGTAAATCTTTTAATTATAAGGTGTTTAGAGCCTGATTCTATAGCCTTAATCATTCCAACTGCCGATGATAATGAGGTTTTTGTTGTTATTGTCAATGTGCTGTTAACAGTCCTCCTGGTCCTAATATGCCACCATAAATTAAAGCTAATGCTATAAACATATTTATGAATGTCAAGACTATGAGTTTATACCATCCTGTATGAAGTAGAATATCTATCCTAATCCTAGGACTGATACCTCTCGGAAGTAACATGAGCATAATTATTCCAAATGTCTTTAATGTAAACCAAAATATTGCATTAACGGTAATACCGTTATAAATTCCCTGGAGTGTTAATAATCCAATCAGCCCAGCAGTTGGACCATGGGCTAATTCTTTTGGAAAGATCTGAGGTCCAGCCCATCCACCAAGGAATAATATTACAAACAGTGCAGATAAAGCATATACTTTTACATACGATCCTAGCTGTATTAGACCAAAAATCATGCCTGATGTTTCAGTAAGCCATCCTGCAACAATTTCACTTTCTGCTTCAGGTAAGTCAAATGGAATTCTTTCAAGTTCTGCCAACGAGGAAATAAAGAATACAAAGGCGCTAATTGGAAGGAAGAAAATATACCAGTATGGGTGTTGCGCCGTTGCAATATCTGTTAGATTAAGAGAGCCAGATAAAATTACAACAGAAAGTGCAGAAAGAAAGAAAGGAATTTCGAAGGCGATCATTTGATGTAATGCGCGCAATCCCCCAATGAATGGATATTTGCTATTGCTTGCCCATGAAAACAGTAATGCAATTAATGGGAAGAATCCAAGAATTGCAAATACTGCAATAATACCAACATTAACATTTGCGGCTACCCATCCAGGAGCCACCGGTATCAATGCAACTACTGCTGCAGCTGTTGCGACAAACGCAATAGGAGCAGCCCAAAAAATTGGTTTATCAGCTCCTGATGGAATAATGATCTCTTTAGCAATTAGTTTCAATCCATCTGCAAGTAGCTGTAGAATCCCTTCTATTTTACCACAATAAAGCGGACCGATCCTTAGCTGCATTTTTGCTAGGAATTTTCGTTCGACAAAAATTGTAACTGCTGCAAGTAAAGCTGCAAATGAAAAGCCAGGAAATACTGCCACCCTAAATATATCAGTATGGATTATAAAATGGAGAATTGGAAGAGTGCGTGTAGGATCTACCACCATAGATAAAAATAGATATGGTGTAAGAACCTCTCCATTTACAGGCGGAAGTGGCAAATAGAACAGAATTATAAAAATCACAGGTAAGCCTACGAGTGAAACTATAATTACGATCCAAAGAATTAGCCAAATAATACTGCCCACAAAATTTCCAAAACGGAATCGTTGTGGATAGGTTGCCATATTATTATCTGTCAGCCTCCACAGGCCAATAATTCAGAGACCAATAAACAGATGGCATATCAGCCAATTTCGAACCAACAAGCAGATGCGGTAATGCTATCATATTTCTAAAAGAACCAACAGATATCTTTACCCTATAAGGTTTTGGGCTACCGTCACTAACAATGTAATAACCAAGAGCACCTCTACCCGATTCTACCCTTCTATAGGCTTCTCCTGGTGGTCCCTTGGGAGTTGGTTGAAGTTTTGCTCGAACCTCTCCAGATTCAGGCATTTTGTCAAGCAGCTGTCTCATAATATGACATGATTCTTTCATATCCAAAAGTGGAACGTATGCTCTTGCAAGAGAATCACCGCTTTTCATATATTGAACCTTGAAATCGATCTCATTGTAAACATCATATGGTTCAGCCTTTCGTATATCATACGGAACTCCAGATGCTCGCAACACGGATCCTGTAACACCTAGTGCTATTGCATCTTCCTTCGTAAGAATTCCTACGCCCTCAGTCCTTTGTATAAAAAGCGGGTTAGTGTAGAAAATATCCTCATATTCCTTTAATCGTTTTTCAAAATACGAGATATGTCTTAGACACTTGTCCTTAAAACCGTAGGGTATGTCATTTCGCACGCCACCAGGTATGTTAAATGCGTGAGTTACTCTTGCACCGCTCAAAGCATCCATAAGATCGATAAATAATTCTCTGTCTCCTGTAGGCCACATGAACATTGTTGAATGACCTAGGAAGATTCCATAAATTGCAAGCCAGTATAAAGTATAAATCTGACGATCAAGTTCCGATGCAATAGCTCTGATGAACTGTCCTCTTCTGGGTACTTGAATTCCTACCAGTTCTTCGACAGCTAAGCTGTATGAATATGTAATGTTAGCAGAGTCATGAATAACGGGCCGTTCAAGATGGGGAATATTTTGAATAAAATTACGATACTCACACATTTTCTCCTCCCCACGGTGTACATAACCAGGGTCAGGATCACAATGAACAACATAGTCACCATCAACTTTGATTGTGAATCTAAAATGCCCGGAACCAGGATGTTGGGGTCCAACGCTAAGTGTCATTAAACGGTCATCTTCAGACTCTTTTACAATTTGCATTCCTAACTTCTCCGACTCGTTGATTTGATGTTCAAGGTTTTTTGCCATGTTTTCTTATGTCATCTTCCTCTGATTCTAAATTCTTTTCTTAATGGTGGTAAATCAGCCCAATCTTCTGGTAGCAAGAATCGCTCATTCCTCGGATGACCCTCAAAGTATACCCCTAGCATTTCAAAAGTTTCTCTCTCATGATATTCAGCACTCTTATACACATTAGTTAATGTTGGCAATCGTGCGTCATCGCGACTAGTACGTGTTGTCAAAGAAAGAATATGTGCGGCAATATCATCTTTTGAATATGAGCCTAGTTGGTAGATAACTTCAATTTGATTGTCCTTTGGATAATCAGTACCCGTAACAGACTCGGCATGATCAAATCCTAAATTATCACGAATAAAAGTTGCAACTTCAACAATATCTGTTGGCTCTACGTTAAATTTCATTCGTAGCGGTCGAATATAAGCTACTTTGATTTTGTCTCCTCCGAATCGAGAAATTATTTGGGAAATAAGGTCCTTTTCAAAAGATGGAGATTCAGTTTCTTTTTTTGCTGGTGGAGATGGTGGTTGTGACGAAGTTGTTGAATTCGCAAGCTTATTTTTTTGATCTTCGCTCATTTTTATTTGATCTTTGACCTTTTGATCTTTTCTTGAAGCAATATTGTTCCTTGGATCAATGTTTCAGGTCGAGGTGGGCATCCTGGAACATATACGTCTACCGGTATGATTCCATCAACTCCTGGAAGGACGTTATATGAGTCGACATACAAACCCCCTGTAATTGCACATGCACCCATTGCAATTACGTACTTGGGTTCTGGCATTTGATCATAGACCATTCTCAATCTTGGTGCCATTTTTCTGTTAACAGTTCCCTGTACAACTATAAGATCACACTGTCTCAAAGAACCAAAGGCTTCAATAATTCCGAATCTTTCGACATCATACCTTGGACCTGACGCAGCCCCGAATTCAACGCTGCAGCATGCCGTTTCAAGGTGTACCGGCCATAGAGACCAGATTCTTCCCCAGTTTATAGCATAACCCAATGGCTCATCTAAGGCCCTTACTAAAATGTCACTTATCTTACTCACCATGAGGTTGAAGTTTGTAGGATTAAGTAGGTCCTTGATCATTACCTTTTCTCACTTATTTGTTTGTAATTTAGATATTTAATACTTATTAGCGAAATTATTACCAAATTCCTTTCCTCCCTGCTAAATATAAGGCATAACCCATTGCAGCAAACATTATACCTAAAAATGCCATTATCGGAAGGGTTGCAGACCTTGGAATTAAAAATAGAGAAGAGGCCCATGTATAAAGGAAAATTGACATGACATCAAATACAACAAACATTAAGATGTAAGCATAATATTGCATCATAAAGTGAGAACGGCCTTCACCTGTCGGCATTTGTCCACATTCCATTGGTAGAAACTTGACAGGATTATATCGGCGGCGTGGTGAAATCAATCTAGATAAAATTAGCGCAGGAACTGAAGCTAACACACCAAATCCAAACATGTATATAATCGGAGTAAATTGTGCAATAGCTCCTGCAGGCAAGGCATGACTTGCTGATTTATAAAGATATAAAAATCTTGCTTTAATGTCTTAAGACCATATTGAACAATTGTCTGGCCATAACTTTTGGATGATTTAATGCAAGCCTTACCATTTTTCTAGCTGTAAATTCTGCCTTGATAAAATCCAAAAACTCTTCATATGATATATCCCGTAGTATTTCAATCTCTCTATCCCAATCTTCATCAGTTAGTCCAATCCATCTTGACTGAACCTTAAGAGCAGAGTTTATTTTTGATTGCACTCTATTTTTCCATATTCTCTCATATTCTAAGAGTGACTCTTTGTTAGAATTGTGTACCAATGACTTGGCTCCGATTTCTCCAGCCAGCATACCAAATTCTATGGCGTATCTGATGCCTTCTAGAACCAAAGGATTAGCCTGTCCCGCCGAATCTCCTACCAATATCAATCCGTCCGACACAGTAGATTTTCGAAGTCCTTCATTTGGAATAAACCCATGATGAAGCTCTATTGGTTGAATCTTACCCATTTTGTCTAATGGTTTCAATTTCTTTTCAATTATTGAATGTAATTTTTCTAGCGGATCGGTATTAGATTCTGGCCTGCCGATACCAACTCCAATTCGTACTCTATTTTTTGATAATGGAAAAATCCAAGCGTATCCAGCATCGGAATACTCTCGTCCGACCATGAGAATCCATGTTTCGCTATCAACATTTTCACAATAACACTCATACTCGGCTCCAATCCCATATCTCTTCCATTTATTAACTAAACCTAATCTTCGAGCAATAGAACTATTGAAACCGCTTGCATCTATTACAAGTTTAGCGCCTATAACCATGTCTCCTTTAGGAGTACTTGCTTTCAATCCAGAAATTCGATTTTTGGAGTTCAAAACTATATTAATTACATTACTCCTTACCATAATTTCTGACCCGGCTTCTGCAGCTAAGGAGGCAAGATGCTGATATACACTCCGAACATTCAATACGCATGATTTAGCAGTATTTCCTCTAATAGTAACTTCATTAGATGGCGATACGAAGGAATAATTTTTTATAGGATTGTAATGTTCTTTGGAAATTCCAAGTTTTTCAATTTCTTCGATCCAAGTTACACCGCTAGTTCGGATATTATGGGCAATAGATTCATCTTTTTCAAATAAGATTACGTTAGCTTTAAATTTCGCAGCGGCGTATGCAGCGGAGAGTCCAGCAGGTCCTCCTCCTACAACTGCTATGTCATAATATGTCATTTACCACTCACCTCAACCCGCTGTGAAAGATACATCATCAAACAGCATAAAAGGCAGAATTGAATCTGCAAGAACAGTTCTTTCCTTTGAAATACCAATAAGGCCATGTAACGCATCAAACATATTGCCAGCTACCATTAGTTCTTTTA
The DNA here is from genome assembly GCA_041156085.1 of Candidatus Nitrososphaera maunauluensis. Classification (GTDB taxonomy): domain Archaea; phylum Thermoproteota; class Nitrososphaeria; order Nitrososphaerales; family Nitrososphaeraceae; genus Nitrososphaera_A; species Nitrososphaera_A maunauluensis. Next base: position 18,010 of record JBEVTH010000018.1, on the reverse strand, counting down.
TAGGATATTCATTATTTCCCTTCTTAATATAATGTCCGCCTTTTACCACACCTGAAAAATCCCCATTTACAGGATTTATATTTCCAGAAAACCTATTAACTATAATGCCCTTATCCATTTCAGAAATTAAATCTTCCAATTTTGATTTTCCTGGTTTGATAATAATATTAGTAGTGGATACAATTGGAGGGACCTTTGAAGAGCCTCCTGCGTTACCAGTGCTTTCAGTATTGTCTTTATTAGCAGTATAACTATTGTAGATGAATTTCTTTAAAATCCCATTCTCTATTATCACATTACGTCTGTGAGGAACACCTTCCCTATCAAAACTTGAAGATCCTAAACCGTTTATATTAGTAGCATCATCCTCAAGTGTTAGGAGATCAGAAGATATAGACTGGCCAATCTTTCCTTCAAATTTACTTGCTCCCTTCTGTACTGTATAGGAATTAATAGAACAGGCTATTACATCTTGTATTAACTCTGTTGCAGCTGAAGGAGTCAGTAGCATTTTTCCTCTAAAGCTATCAATTTTTCGTGCACCAAATGAATTTACAATTGTTTTAGCAAATTCTCTGCCAGTTGAAACAACATCGATATCCTTTACATTGTGAGAACTGCCAAATTTGAAATCAAAGTTGGAAACTTCTTTATCATTAAGTGCCATTCCCATAATTGACCAAGAAAAGGAACTTATAGTCTCTTCTGCTCTTACGCCATTGGAATTCAATAGTGCATGAGTCATTACTGAACTTGTAAAATTGCCGCTATCTATACTCACTCTATTATCAAAAGATTTTGCCGCAATCAACATATCCGCTGCCACTTTAGTCGCATCATACAAGCTGAATGATTCCGCGTTTATATCATACATACCTTCAAGAATTTTTATCTTCGACTCTTTAGGCATTAAATTGAATTTATTAGCAGGGCTAATTCGGGCAAGTTTAATTGCTTGTATAGATGCGTCCTTAATGCGTTCTCTTTCCAGGATATTCACATATGAAAAACCAAGAGAGCCATCCACAAATACCCTGATTCCCAATCCACAATTCTTGTGGTTTTTTAACTGTTTTAGATCATTATTTTCGATAAAAACTTCTGACTCCTTGTTTTTGGTCATATATGCTTCTGCGTATTGAGCTCCACTTTTTTCTGCTTCCTTTACTGCAAAACTGCATACGTCTTCCATCTTGTTTACTGTAAACCCCCTACAATTGCAGTACACTTAATATGAGGTCCACCACCATCAACTTTTGCTGGTTGGCATTTTCCGCAGTATCCTGTTCCAATATCATACTCGAAATCATTTCCAACCATATCAACAGATTTTAATACATCGAAAGCATTTCCAGAAATGCTGGCTCCCTTCATTAATTGTTGGATCTCACCCTTTTGAACCAAATATACTTCTTGGGAACCGAACATAAATTCCCCATTAGCATCAGCTTGACCATTTCTGGGACCTTTTATCAAATACCCATGTTTAGTTTCCTTTATAATATCATCAAGTTTATCACATCTGGGCTCAATGAAGGTGTTTCTCATTCTTATAAGTGGTTCATCATTATACTCAAACGCACGCGCATTTCCAGTCGGACTAGTATCAAAAATCAATGCAGTCTCTCGATTATGCAAAAAAGATTTTAGAATACCGTTTTCAATAATAATAGTTTTTCCAGCCATAACTCCCTCGTCATCTACTGCAATAGTTCCTGCAGCATTTCCAACAATGTTTGATTGTCCACTATCTACCAACGTAATTAATTCGCTTGCGACTTTTCGTCCGATCTTATCTTTGACTATTGATCCTGACAGGACGAAATCTGCTTCTACCATGTGACCTATAGATTCATGGGATATCAAACCCACCATTCCAGGATCCAAAATAACGGTTGTCTTTTCACCAATTACGTGTTTTGCTTCAAGTAACTTTGTTGCTTTTTCTGATGCTAAGTTAGCGTATTCAAAGGGATCTTTCTTAAAAAATAAATCTTCCCATCCACCGGTAACCCCGATTCCTTCCGATGCGGTTGCACTTTCGCTTCCCCTACGAGCTACTGATACAATATTAAACTCAGGTTTAGAATCATAAAGTTCTACTTCTACACCATCACTATTGACTATGATTTTATGGTCTAAAATCTCATGGTAAATACAAGACGCAGATTTTATAGTTTCTGAGTACTTTCTAGCTTGTATTTCTGCTTCTTTTGTAATTTTCACCTTTTGTTCTATGTCAACACTAGCGAGATCTCCCTTTACCTTTGTTTTAAAAAGGCCTTTAATATTATTAGATTCTACAAGTCCTTTCACCTTCTTCTTTTTAGTTTCAGCAAGTAATTTTGCTGCCGCTATTGCTTCTGAAAGAGAATCTCTTAATTCTGACCTTGACAAATCATCGGTGCTACTAAAACCCCAGCAACCATCAACCAAAACTCTAATCCCGCAGCCAGAATTTTGGACAGTCCGAATCATTTCAAGTTCCCCATTACTAAAAATTACTTCATTTGTGATCCTGGATTGATAGCGAGTTTCAACATATTTTGAACCTTTACTTTTTGAAATTACAGATCGTAAATCATCAATTATTAACGCATTTGTCATCATGACAAAGCGAGTTACAATATCTATCAATTATGTCTATCTAAAGGCCAATCTGATAATATCGCCCTATATATTGTCGATTGTTATCATCGAGCAGAAGTTCCACAGACGAAGATATGGAGATACCACCCTTCAGATGAAGTAAAAATCCCCACTATTAAAAACAGAATAAGAAAAATTTTCCATATTCTAATATGCTTTAATGATTCATTCAAGTAAGGAATGATTCAATCTCAAGAGTAGCATTTATTTCACGAATCGACATATGTGGTTATTTTACTGTTGTTTTCTTCAATTCTTCAAATGCCTCCTCTGATGTTTGAAATCTAATGCTAAATAGTTATCTGGAACACGCATATGATCTAGTGCAGACTGAAAAAGCGAAAGGTTATAACTTCCTATGACAGTGCGGGAGATGGGATTTGAACCCACGAACCCCTGAGGGATAAGAGCCTCAGTCTTACGCCTTTGGCCAAGCTGGGCGACTCCCGCTTCGCTGCTAAATGGTTCCATAGCACTAATTTGAATATTATGGAATTAGGAATTGGTTATTTCTATACTACTGCTATTTTAGTTTATTATAGGAGTTAGAACACGAATCTAAAGTACACGACTTTGAATCTCCATTCATCCATACAAATACGTCCAACAATGAAAATATAAGGATGAAAAATTATTTATTATGTTATTAATTTCTTTCACTACGTCTGTAGCATTGAGTTACTGATATTTTGCTCAACCCAAGGATTGTAGTGGTGATAACTAGAAGGATGCAAGCAGTGGCCCGGATGTTAGTACACGTTAGCTTATTCAAGGATATAGGACTTTAAGGCTCGTTCAAACTCTGACAACACAAACACACTAGATAGCAGTTTTAAATTGGTTATAACGACGTCTATTTGTACTTGATCACTAAACAACTGAATATGAAAGTGATTATGAATGGACAAGCAGGTTGTTCATTCACTCAATTAGTATATGTCCATCACAGTTTATTCATTTATCGGAGAATGTTGTCCGTAATAATTAAACAATTGATATTGATATCAAAGGATACTCGAAATGGGGTTCCTAAAATAACAGATTTTTTACTCCTAACTTCATCAAAATATGCTTCTTACACTCTAATTTTAAAAATCAGAAGTCAGATGGCCTTACTTAAGGTTAGATCTATAGCAGAAATTTATAAAATGGTAATGGTTTTTATAAGACTTTAAATTCTCTTAAGTAGAATGCTAATCCCAGTACGATGCTTTACTTGCGGAAAATTAGTTGCAAATAAACATGCAGAATATTCAAACAGAGTAAAATCTGGTGAAGATCCAGCAAATGTCATGGATTCATTAGATATAAAGCGCTATTGTTGTAGAAGGATGTTTACCTCAAGCGTAGAGACTATATACCAAGTAATACCCTATTATGAAGCACTAAGAAGGAGAATGTCTGAAATACAGTCAGAAATAGAATAAAATACAGATGCCTTCAATTACGGCCCTCAAGGGCAGAATTATATTTAACAGCAGAGGAAGTAAAACGGTAGAGATTGATGTTATCACAGATAAAAAGTTCTTTGCTAGGGCGTGTGCACCATCAGGTGCAAGTGTAGGAAAACACGAAGCTCAAAGTTTTCCTAATGACGATCCTAAAAAAGCATTAGAAGTATTCACTACAAATGCCAAAAAATTTGTTGGACTAGACGCTGAGGATCCGAGGATAATTTTTGATGCTTTGAGATCTATTGATAACACTGAAACATACACCAAGATCGGCGGCGCAGTTGCGTATGCCTTGACCATTGCAGTCATTGATTCCGCAGCAAAGGCATTGGATGTTCCTATGTTCAAACTATTAAAACCAAGAAAGCCTTATAAATTTCCGTTCCCACTTGGCAATATTTTAGGTGGCGGTGTCCATGCTGGTCCAGGCACTCCAGACATACAAGAATTTCTGGTCTGCCCTGTTGGAGCTAAAAGCATTGTAGAAGCACTTGAGATGAATTTCGAACTACATAAGGAACTTCGCAAAGTTATTGAATCCATTGATAAACACTTCACAGGTGGTCGAGGAGATGAAGGTGGATGGGCTCCGAATGTAAATAACGATCAGGCATTAGGACTTGTAGAGAAGGCTATTAAAAATTGTGGCTTTTCTCTTGGTAAAGAAATATCGATTGGAATTGATTTAGCAAGCTCTTCCCTTTGGAATGAAAAGAAGAAGACATATAACTATGCTAGACAGGGAATAATGCGCACTACTCAAGAGCAGATTGATTTTGCAGACAATTTAATTAAAGAATATAAACTCATTTATTTGGAAGATCCAGTTCATGAAGAAGATTTCGAAAGCATGGCTATTATAACCAGAATGAATCCGAAATGCTTGGTTACTGGTGATGATATATTAGTCACAAATACAAGGCGAGTCAAAGAAGCAGGAAAGTCCAAGGTATGCAGCGGCGCGATTTTGAAAGTCAATCAAACAGGAACTCTTTATGATGCCATGAAATTTGCTGAAGAATGTACCAAAAACAATATCAGAATTATAACATCGCATCGATCTGGCGAATCTTCGGACTCACATCTAGCACATATTGCTATCGCTACAGATTCTAAAATGTTAAAGTCAGGAGTCCTCGGTGGTGAACGCGTCGCAAAATTAAATGAGCTTTTGCGTCTTTCAGAGTATGATTTAATAGAAGGTATGGCTGATCTGTCCTCTACATAATATGAGTGACGACAAGATCCAAGATTTGAATTTAACTTCTACTACAGAAGATGAATCTAATAACGATACATCTAATGAGGAATCAGCTTCTGCCGAGGTTCAAGAAAGCGACAACATGTTAGAGAGTGATAATTTAGAAAAAATGATTCTTTCTACCGGTATTCGAGTTGGTACCCCAGTCAAAACAAAATACATGACACCATTTATTGTTCGCGCTAATCCAGAAGGTTTGTACATTCTTGATATTAGTAAGACCTTGGCAAAAATTGATGTAGCAGCCAAATTCATTGGTCGTGCCAATATCTCAAAAGTAGCAGTGACTTCAGCTCGAGAATATGGCAAAACACCTGTAGAAAAATTTTGTGAACTCACCGACGCAACTAGTGTTTTTGGTCGGTTTATGCCAGGCACATTCACAAACCCATCATTGCCAAAATATATGGAGCCGGAGATCGTAATTGTTACAGATCCCCAGGCAGATCAACAAGCAGTATTGGAAGCTACAAGAGCAGGTGTTCCAGTAATTGCAATAGCTAATAGCGACAATGTAACTTCGAAAGTGGATTTAGTAATCCCTGCAAATAACAGAGGACGAAAAGCTCTTGCTACTGTGTATTGGCTTCTTGCAAGAGAAGTATTGAAGAAGCAAGGTACAATTAAGTCGGACAGCGAAATGAGATTATCAATTGATGACTTTGAAACCAAATTAGTCGAGGAAATATCTTGAACAATGGTCCCAAGAGGACGCCTGTTGTAGATGGGATCTTCTACCCTAGCAAGCCTGTAGAACTTAAACGACTGATTGAACAATCGTTTAGAGATCAAAATTTTGGTCCAGGTAAAATGCCGCCGTCCGAGTCCAAACGCAGAATTTACGGTATTGTTTCACCTCATGCAGGATACGTCTACTCTGGTGCCGTTGCTGCAAATGGATTTTATGAAGCATCATCGATGGACTTTAATAATGTAGTGATGATAGGTCCTAACCATTACGGAATTGGCACAGGGGTAGCCATGATGCATGATGGAGTTTGGGAAACACCATTAGGCCAAATCGAAATCAATCAGTATTTAGCATCAGAAATTTCAAAACATTCTGCGATATTTGATTTCGATGATTTTGCACACAGTAGAGATCATTGCCTAGAAGTTCAAGTTCCTTTTCTTCAATATATCAAGAAAAACGAGTTCAAAATTGTACCAATCGTATTAATATTGCAAGATATAAAAACTGCGATGGATATAGGCAAGTCCATAGCTCATACCATAGCAAACACAAAGACATTACTTATTGCATCCTCCGATTTTACTCACTACGAAACAAATAGTGAAGCTTATAGAAAGGATTGTGAACTAATTAAGGCAATTTTATCCTTAGATATTTCAGAGTTTTATGCTGTGTTGGAAAGACTTGTTGTATCCGCTTGTGGTTATGGGGCAATTGCTTCAATAATGAAAGCAGTAAAGGATCTAGGAGCAACAAAAGGTGAATTGCTAAAATATGCTACCAGTGGCAATATTACAGGAGATATGAATGCTGTTGTTGGATATTCATCAATTATATTTGTATGATTTTGAGGAAAACATCAGCTAAGGCATCTGCACCATCAAAAATCATTTTGTTTGGTGAACACTTTGTTGTATATGGTAATTATGCAATTCTAGCATCAATTAACAAGCGTATCTATGTCACCGTCTACGTGAATAAAACCCAAACAATCAATATTAGATCAAACTTAGGGATAATAGCATCATATACAGATTCAGAGTTTAATTTAATAAAAGGTGGAAAGAATACAAAAAAAATTCTCGCCCCAATATATAAATGTGCAAGTGATGTTCTTTTAGAGAGGAACCAAAATTTAGGAATAGACATAAATTTAATTTCAGAAGTCCCATACGGGATTGGATTAGGATCTTCTGCGGCATGCTGTGTTGCCACCATAGCTGCAGTAGATTCACTCTTTCATGAACCTAATAAATTGTGGGTATGTGCGAAAGCAGTTGAATCAGAACGCTTAGTCCACAAGAATTCTTCTGGAGGAGACTGTTACATTTCAACGTTCGGAGGTGTAATATATTATAACAAGAGTAAAGGATTCAAAAAAATCGAATTAAGGAAAGATTTGTCTTTGATTATTGTGAGTACTGGAATCAAACATTCTAGTGGAAATTTAATTTCTTCGGTCAAAAGATTCAAAGATGATAATGCGTCGTTGTTTAAGGAATTAGCTTCTTGCGCAGATAATATTTGTCAAAACGCTCTTACTGCAATCAATATTGGTGATGAGAAAAAAATTGGTAAATTAATGAATAAAAATCATGCATTGTTACAGCAGCTCAGAGTCTCCCATAAAAAAATTGACCAGATAGCAAAGATTTGTATTGAAAACGGTGCTTTAGGAGCAAAAATTACTGGTGCAGGTGGAGGTGGAAGTATGATCGCGCTTACTCTAAATGAAGATAAAATAAAGATAATTTCTGAAATCGAGAAGAACAGCTATAAATGTATACCCGTGAAGATTGACTATGATGGATTAGTGGTATACTAAACTTTAAATCCGCTTCGAAATATGATTTTTAGAAGATGGGACATAATCTCATATTGATCAAGCTTGGCGGATCGGTAATCACGTTCAAAGAAAAACCACTTGCAGCCAATTTTGAAGCAATTAACAATATTTCACGTATGCTTGCTTCTCTCAAAGTACCACTCGTATTAGTACATGGTGGTGGTTCATTTGGGCATTATTTATCTACAAAATACAATATGCATACAAGACCAGACCAATATGATCCACATGGAATATCACAGGTACATGAATCAATGATTGCATTAAACCAAATCATAGTTAATTCCATGATTGAAGTAGGGATGAATCCTTATGCAATAATGCCTTCGATTTTTACAGTAGGCCATAAACCAATTGCTAAAAAAATTAGTGAGCTTCGGTATATTGCAGAAAATAGTATAATTCCAATAACATTTGGAGATATTGTCCACATAAAAAATAGAACATATTCAATTATATCGGGAGATGCATTAATGTCAATCCTTTCCAAAATTTTAAGACCATCGAAAGTCATTTTTGTGCTGAATGTTGATGGAATTTACAAAGATATGGATAAGAAAGAGATTCTCAAAGAATTAAATAACAATCATAACTCCATCAACTTTTCAACAGTAGTACAAGATGTGACAGGCGGAATGCGAAGAAAAGTCACAGAAGCACTAAAGATATGTGGTACTGGAATAGATGTATTAATGGTAAATGGTTTGAAGCCAGAACGGATTGTCAATGCTATAACGGGTACTGATTTTGAAGGTACAATGCTAAAAGGATTGAGGAGTAGAAAATAATGTGACAGACATATCTAGTTTTCCATCAGATATTGAAATCATAAAGCAACGAAAGAAAGATGGTATCGATATACCGTTGCAGAAAAATGTTCAGGCGAAGACGACATCAAATTATTTAGAATACGTTAAGTTTATCCATAATGCTTTACCAGAACTTAACTACAATGATATTGATACGTCAACTACTTTTCTGAAGCACAAATTCTCTGCACCCATTATTATTGACTCGATGACAGGCGGAACTCCTGAAGCAATTAACATTAACGGGAGATTGGCCGAACTTGCGGAGAAGTATGAATTTGCAATGGGTGTAGGTAGTCAGAGGGCGGGTCTTGAAAGTGAGGAACTAGCTGAGACATATTCTGTGGCAAGAAAAAATGCTCCTACTGCTTTTCTTGTGGCAAATATTGGTGGAGCACAACTTGGCAAGGGGATCACAGTGGATAATACAAAAGAAATCATAAAGATGATAAAAGCCAATGCTCTAGTAGTTCACCTTAACCCGTTGCAAGAACTTATCCAACCAGAGGGAGAACCAAATTACAAAGGAGTTCTTGACAAAATATCAGAGCTAGTGAAAAAACTCAATGTTCCGATAATAGTAAAAGAAGTGGGTGCAGGAATTTCTAAAGAAGTTGCCATAAACTTGGAAATGGCTGGCGTATCTGCAATTAACGTAGCAGGCGCCGGTGGAACTAGCTGGGCAGGAGTTGAAAAATTGCGAGCAGAGGCAGTCAAAGATGGCCTTAAAATCCACCTAGGAGAGATGTTTTGGGATTGGGGAATTCCTACCGCAGCAAGCGTAATCGAAGTAAAAAAGGCAGTAAAATTGCCTCTTATTGCTTCTGGTGGTTTGCGTAACGGATTGGAAATTGCAAAATGTATTGCATTGGGTGCAGGCATGTGTGCCATGGCTTATCCATTTTTGCAAAAGGCTGCAGAATCCAAAGAAAGTCTGTTTAAGTTTGCAGACACTATTCTTGCTGAACTTAGAAGTACCATGTTTCTCACAGGTGCAGAAAATATTCCAGCACTGGAAAGCTCAAGGTATATATTAACAGGAGCTTTAGCAGAGAGGGTTAATTGTGGATGAAGACAAGTAGTATTAGAGATGAACTTGAATCTAACGCCTCTGATATAAAAGAATTCATTCTATCAATTTTAGAAGGAGACCCAAAAGAACTCTATCAGGCATCAGCACATTATATCTTAAGCGGTGGCAAACGGTTACGTCCTTTCATGGTAGTTAAATCATGTGAGATGTTTGGTGGAAGTTCAAAAAGAGCATTGCCTGCAGCTGCGGCAGTTGAAATGGTTCATAATTTCTCCCTTGTTCATGATGATATAATGGATAATGATGACATGCGCCACAGTGTTCCAACTGTTCACAAATATTATAGTACTCCGCTAGCCATTCTTGCAGGAGATATTTTATTTTCGAAGGCATTTCAACTATTATCTGTAAACGGTAGGAAAGTAGGTCTAGCTGAAGAAGCAATCTCTGAGATGATTACAAGGCTTTCAACTGCATGCATATATGTATGTGAAGGCCAGGCTGCGGATGTCAATATGGCATCAAACAGAATATTCTCTTCTGAATCCCAATATATCAACATGATTGGCAAGAAGACTGCTGCTCTCTTTGAGGTCTCTTGTGCATTGGGCGTACTATCGGCAATAAATCCGAGTATAGAAGATGTTGAAAACCTTTCATCGTTTGGAAGGAATGTAGGAATTGCATTTCAATTAATTGATGATTTAATTGGAATAACAGGAGATCCGAAGATTACTGGCAAGGCAGTAGGAAATGACATTAGAGAAGGTAAAAACACATATCCAATTCTTCTTGCATTGAACTATACAAAAGGTGAAAATAAGGACAAGATCCTAAAAGTATTTAGATCAAAGAATGCCTCAAGCATTGATTTGGAGGAAGCAGTTAGAACCATCTCTGCCATTGGAATAGATCAACATGTGAGAGATGCTGCAAAAGCACATATAGATAGAGCAATAAAATCAATCGAAAACTATGATGATTCAGATGCTAAAAACGCACTTGAATCTTCTGCCAATTTTATAGTAGAAAGGAGCATGTAACACGTGACTTTTGACGAATATACTGAAAAAATTATCAATGTTATTGTAATAAAAAATGCACTTGAATATAAAGGTAAATCGAGGGTTGACACAGTTATTGCAAAGGTCATAGGATCTAGACCAGATCTTCGAAGTAATTTGAAGAATCTTGTTCCTAAAATCACAGAAATAGTACAGAAAATTAATGCGCTCTCTTTAGCGGAGCAAAAAACATTGCTTGAGCAGATCGCGCCTAGAGAATCCCAAAAGAAGAAACTCACTGGAAGCTCTCGAGCACACTTACCCCTATTGGAAGGTGCTGAGATGGGAAATGTAATTACTAGGTTTCCACCCGAACCAAGTGGTTATCCTCATATAGGGCATGCTAAAGCTGCAATTATTGATGAGGAATATGCACGTATGTATAACGGAAAATTAATTTTACGTTTTGATGATACAAATCCTTTAAATGAAAAACTCGAATACTATGAAGCAATCAATGAAGGCTTGGAATGGCTCGGAATAAAGCCGGATATCGTAAAAAATAGTTCTGACGATATCCAATTATTACATGAATATGGTAAAAAACTGATCCATACTGGTGGAGCCTACGTTTGCATTTGTGCTCAGAAAACAATCCATGATCTTAGAGCTAAGGGACTTCCATGCGAATGTCGAAAGAATTCGAGCGTGGCTTTGGATCGACTAAAAAAAATGTTTGATGGATCTTTTGAGCAAAATGATGCAGTTATTAGATTTAAAGGAGATATGTCTGACCTAAACACTGCCATGAGAGATCCTACCCTTTTTAGAATAATAGAAAGCGACCATCCAAAATTAGGGAATAAAACTCGTGTATGGCCAACATATGATTTCACAGCACCAGTTGAAGATAGCCTTGATAGAGTAACACATGCACTTCGAACAAAGGAGTATGAATTGCGAAATACCTTGTACTTTGCAATACTTGACAGGCTTGGACTTCGGAAACCTTTGATGATAGAATTTTCAAGATTAGAGTTTAATGGAGTCCCGGTTTCTAAACGAAAAATAAAACAATTGATAGAAAAAGGCATTATTAAAAGTTGGAGCGACCCCCGTCTCCCTACCTTAATGGGAATTAAAAGAAGAGGTTTCTTACCTGAAGCAATAAGGAAATTTGTTCTTTCACTAGGATTGACACTTGCTGAAACTAAACCTCCCATTGAAGCCCTTGAAGCATTCAATAGAAAAATTATTGATTCCCGCTGTATGAGATTATTCTTCGTTAAAGATCCTATAGAATTGCAGATTCAAGATACTTCTTCAAAGGAAATATTACTGAAGAACCATCCCAACTCTGATCTTGGCACAAGAAAAGTCCTGGTCTCAAACTCTTTTTATATCGCGGGGGAGGATGCAGCTAAACTTGATATTGATGATGAGATTAGACTAATGGAGCTATTTAATATAAAAATAATCAAAACAGAGTCTGAACAATATAGGAAAATATTGATAGCTACTGTGATAAGAGAAGATATAAAACAAGGCATACCAAAGATCCAATGGGTTGCAAAGAATGACATAATTCCTTATAAAATCATGATCCCTAGAGAATTATACTTAGGGGAAAAATATAACATAAATAGTCTAGAAATCTGTGAAGGATATGCAGAGTCATTTGTGTCTACTCTCACTCAAGATACCAGGATTCAATTTGTAAGATTTGGATTTTGCAGAATTGATGACAATAATACCGCAATATTTACCCACAGGTAGATAGCAACAATGAAGATTGCAAGAATTAAGAATATTAAGAGAGGCGATACATATGCCATTGTTTCTGACGACGGAAAGAAACTAATCACTAAATCAGAAATTCAGGAACAAACAGGTATTCCTATTCCTTCAAACATTAAGGAATTTATGTTTAAGGGTTGGTTAAATGAAGTAAAAGAGCATCTAAGGAAGTTAATGTATAATCATAGAGTTGAGGATGTTGAACTTTTGGCTCCTATTTCAAATCCGCCCAAAATAATTTGCTTAGCGTTCAATTATCATGATCACGCGAGAGATGCTGGGTTAACACCTTCTGACGAGCCTGTAATATTTATGAAACCAAGGACTACACTGAATTCTCCTTTCAATGATATAATCTGCCCTTCATTTGTAAAACGTTTAGATTATGAAGCAGAAATTGCAGTAATAGTTGGAAAAGATACAAAAAAAGTATCCGAAAATCTAGCTCTGGAATCTGTTTTCGGATACATGATTTTGCATGATGTATCCTCAAGAGATATCCAATTCAAAGACAAACAATACACTCGTGCAAAGAGTATCGATACTTTTGCTCCGTGTGGTCCTTGGATTACAACCAAAGACGAGGTATGTGATCCACAAAATCTAAAAATTATCACTAAAGTAAATGGAGAGACGCGTCAGAACTCATCTAGTGTAAACATGGTATTATCCATAAATAGAATAATCTCAAGTTTGAGTATGGTAATGACCATTGAAGCAGGTGATATCATTTCTACAGGCACTCCAGCAGGAGTAGCAATGTCAATGAAAGAACCAAAGTATTTGAAAGATGGAGATATAGTCGAAATCGCTATTGAGAAGCTTGGGATGATCAGGAACCGTGTCGTGTTTCAATAATAGTTTGTATTACTGGCGTTATTAGAGCTACCAAATTGCATCTTTAACCATACTCTTTAGGACGATCTTATAAGCCAGATATTATGATTTTTTAACTGTTTCTAGAAATCACCCAAATATAATACATTTCAATATGAATTCTGAAGATAGGATCCATTATATTTGTTGCAGTAAAGCAAAAGCAGATTTCTATTGATTTATTCAATATCCCTGATAATAATGACTATTTTTAGACCCAATACATCTCTTCATGCTTGCCAAGCATCCTTATGATAAGTTAAAAGTTTGGCAACTATTTGTTATTCTTATATAATGTTTATTTATTTTTGTTGAATTCTGTTTAACCTAGTAATTTCCCTTTCTAATAACCTTGCGTAATATTCATACGATTCAACTAATCTACTTCTAATATTAGCAATCTGCATAGATGCATTTAGAGCCTCAAGACATGTCTCGAGAGACCTATCTGTAGCAAAGTTATTCATTGCTTTTGAAAAAAGGCCCATTGCAATCCGCTGTTCTGAACCTTGTTCGTTTATTGTCTGAGTAAGCTGAGCTATTTCATCAACACTATAAGAAAAACCCTTCGTCTTGAACCACTCCATTATCTATATACATTTTATCCAAATAAAATTTACTTGCTAATATATTAGTATACATAAAGTAACAATATATTTATTTAGCATAAATTGAATGTGAGAATTGAATGGTAGTTGACAATAAGGGGACGATTTCATATATTAGAGTACTAAAAGAGGACCTCGCCATCATCCGTGTAACACCTAATGATGGTCCTGTACCAGACTTCAAAGCAGGTCAATTTGTTACTTTAGGCCTTCATATACCTACTGAAGGAAAAATTGTCCGTAGAGCTTATTCTATTGCTTCCCAACCAGAGCAAAAAAAATACTTTGAACTAGTTATAAGATGGGTAAGAAAACCAGTTCCGGGACGTTTAACCACCGAACTATTTAGTAAAAAAGAAGATGACGAGATCATATGGGTGAAACCTACAGGAATCTTTACCATTAATGAAAAGTTGCATAATGGTGATCCTGATAATAGAAGGATGGTTCTCATAGGAGGCGGCACCGGTTTAGCTCCCTTTATATCATACTCCATGCATATGAAAGCAATTGGAAGCAAGCGTGAGATAGTTGTACTACATGGAGCAAGTTACGTCGATGAATTAAGCTATCGTGAATTATTAACTGAATTAGAACAAGAAAGCATAGATCATGGCAAAGACAAATGGAACTTCCGTTATAGAGCAAGCATTAGTCGACCTCAAGAATGGTTCAATAGATCATGGGGGGGTCAAAAAGGCAGAGTGGAAACATTCTTGAGACCTAAAGCAGGAACTGATCGGTCACCTCTTGAGGAATTAGTCGGCGAAAAGATAACCACAGAAAATACTTCCTTTTACGTATGTGGATGGCAGGGTACTGTCGATGGTTCGCTTGATTACCTGGTTCCAAAAGGTTTTGTTACTGAACGTAATAAGAGAAAAGATGGCAGTTACGAGGTCAAGTTTGAATCATATGGATAAATTCCATTTCATTTATTTTCAATTTTTAAATCCTTATATCATGGAAACATTGGAGAACTAATATATGAAATTTGAATTCGAAGAATTCTCAACTGTAGAAGATGTTTTCCTTTATCTTATATCGATTGCGCCTTATATGAAGCAGGTTCTACCTGTTAGTTCATATAGAGGCTATGTGTTTTCGATAGTACCGTTAACTCCATTATCAGGAGATGTATTAATGATGGTCTATTCAAAAGCTACATTTGAACCAGGAATGATAGAATTTGATATTTCAACAAAGAAATATAAAATAGTTACTGCAGTAGAACGAGCAGACAAGAATTATTTTATTGTCTTGACACCAAAAAGAGCAACTGTAGCAGATAGTGCAATTACATATTTGGAATCAGTAAAATAGAAAGAAACATAGATCAGAGGCGTGGTGGTAATGATGCAGCTACGGATCTCTTTCTTGCATATCTTTCGATAATGTCCTCAGGAACTTGACCATTAAACAGGTCCTTTGACAATCCTCTAAGATATCTCATTATAGCCCATGTTCCTGCTTTTATTAATCCTGCCATAAATATTTTCATTGCTGGTCCATAAGTCTTATTTCTAATAATGATTGGGATGATGTCATTAATTACTCTAAGATTATGCTCCCAGCATTTCCAAAACAATGTAAACTGTGCTTCATTCAGATTGCCAAAGTGCATTGAATTCCTCTCTGAAAAGTCCTGATAAAGCAACGGTGCTACTAGACCTCTCATATTCATTTCTCTAAAATCTTCAATAAGATCAATTGTATATTGAGTTTCATCTGGTGTTTCATCTGGCCACCCTATAATCAGCGTCAACGCTGGAAACCAATGATTCTGGTTCAATATTTTACACCCTTCCCTTACTACTGCTCCCCATTCCTCAGGTTGGTACGGCTTCGCTTTAATGCCGAGGTGTTTTTTGACCATTCTAGGCGCTACTGTCTCTACGCCCAAATTAGTTGCAACCCATCTTCCGCTCATATGCATGTCATTAATCTTAGAAAGTTTCTCGATAAGACTGGCTGAAGATGCTACAGCAGATAGTGTCATATGAGTCGTTCCTACGAAATTTGCACCTAATGATTTCAATCCTTTCCAGAGATCCACAATTGCATCGGTATTTGGAATGAAATCTTTATTGTCACATCCATAAAGCAGCATTTCATCTGACTGAAGCCAAATAGAGTCAAAACCGTATTCAAGATTAATTTTAGCTTCTGCCTGCAATCGTTCTAATGGAATATCCTTCTTTGAACGCTTATTAACGTCACAAAAATCGCATCCTCTTCCACATCCACGCATTGCTTCAACTAAGGAGTTTATAGTTGGACCACTGATCATAGGAATATTTTCAATATTTCTAACAAAAGTGTGCAGTAATTCTGGAGCATCACCTGCCTCTAAATCATGGAAAAGGTCAAGAGCAAGTTCATCAGCTTCTCCTATAACAACCGTATCAATTCCATGAATTTTCATTCTATCAGGCTTTGCTAATTCCCATGCACCATTTCCGCCAACAACGACTTTGAAATTATATTTCTTTTTTAATTGGATAATAGAAGCACACATTTTCTTAAATTTCATAGCTACGTACGACAATTTTTCAGGCGACATAGTAGTAGTAACTGGTGCCATACCAAGTGGATCCATTACGTTAATTCCCACAACTTTTGTCGCTGGTCCAATACATTTGTGAAGCATTTCAGGATGTGCAAGGAAGATATCTTCGCGTTTGTACTCTTTTAAAAGAGCAGATTCGATCCTTCTTAGTCCACATTGGGCGACTTTGACTTCTCCAGTGTTTTGATTAGTCTCAACGCTGGGACAGAATAACTTGTCAAATACAAATTCAGGAACGAGCTCATATGGACCACAGGCAATAAAACCATAAAGGAAGTTTCCCCTATAATTTGTCATAAGACTACGATCTGCTGTTAAAACTATACTCCTACCAGCCGTCATTTTCCTCTCTTTATTTCGTCTAAGCTTGTGTATAAATCTATTACTATAATGGTGTAAATGTAATGTATAGATGATCCACCTATGATCATTTAATACAGACCTTTTCTATGACCTTTAGCCAATATCGATTTTAGTTGTCGATGATCAAGTATAGACAAAGCGTCTAAAAAAGTTACCCACATGAATCCATCATGTTCAATCGAGAGCCTAATTTGCCTAGTAGATGTAGTAGCAAAATAAAACCTAACCTCCTTTTCCGCTTTCATTCCGTCTGCTTTAAAATAAGAATATCGAATTCTTCCAACAAATGATTGAATATCTAAGTATGTAATCCCCGTTTCTTCAGATACTTCTCTTATTAGCGTCTGGATTTCAGTTTCTCCTTTCTCTTTGTGTCCCTGTGGAAAACCCCAAAAACCTCTCTTATTTTTTAGTAGGAGAAACTCAGAAGATTCTATACTTCCTGTAGAAGGTTGATATTTTATTACTGCTCCAATTGACTGTTCCAGCGCCACTCTATACCAATACACTTGGGTAGATAAGATAGTTATAATATTGTTTCTTCATGTTAAACGTATTAATATCCAAATAAAACTGTTGAAATGTTGCTATAGGGCCGGTCGTCTAGTCCGGTAGGATACGGCATTGGCATTGCTGAGGTCGTGGGTTCGAATCCCACCCGGTCCATACCGATATCAGTGCTTTTTAGGGATTCCACTAAATAACTAAATAGGTGTAAGAATGAGAAGTACTAAAAGAATCAGATGTTTGGTCGTATATCTACGCATTGAAATCATACCTATATAGTATCAAAGAAAATTGGGTAAATTGTTTGATTTCATTAGAACAATAGAAGGGTCGACATTAAGGATTTGTCTCGAATTTTCTGAATATATAAGGAAAGCTCTTCTTGAAGTAGCGTTCATTGTTCAGTTTGATTTGGCTGAAATCAATGTTAAATGTGAAAATAGCTATCACTCCACTGACTAAAAGCAAAGACAAATACTTCAGTGAGGCTCTGTTCACTTAACAAAAAAAACTATAGCTTGAAGATACTCTATCTCTTTT
>JBEVTH010000017.1:0-24018 GCA_041156085.1 Candidatus Nitrososphaera maunauluensis | reverse complement strand
AATTAGTTAAGTTATTAATGCTGTTAAACTACGTTAGTGAAATAACATGTCGACAGCGAGTAAAATTTTTCCAAATTTGATGTGGGTTGAAAAATATCGTCCGGTAAAACTGGAACAAGTTATCGATCAAAAGGATATTGTCAATGGATTGAGAAACCTTATTAAGAATCCTCATGAGATTCCGCATCTTTTATTTGCTGGACCAGCTGGGGTGGGCAAGACTACTACTGCTATATGTATTGCAAGAGGATTACTTGGAGAAGAGTGGCAAAGAAATACTCTTGAACTAAATGCATCTGACGAAAGAGGAATCAAAATGGTTCGTGAAAGAGTGAAAGAATTTGCAGCTGTGATGCAGCTTGCTACTGAAGATAAAGATGAAATACTTTTTAGAATAATCATCCTTGATGAAGCAGATGAAATGACACCTGAAGCTCAAACCGCTTTGAGAAGAATCATTGAAGATAGCTCAAAAACAACACGGTTCATAATAATTTGCAATTATCTATCACAGATTATTGAGCCAATTCAAAGCAGGTGCGTTGTATTCCGTTTTATGAGGTTACCTAGGGAAGATATCATAGGCTACCTAAAAACGATCTGTGAAAAAGAAGGCGTAAAATATGAAGAGAAAGCACTCTCACAGATTTATAGCACTACTTCTGGAGATCTGCGCCATTCGATCAATATTCTCCAAGCAGCGGCAGGAATGGGTTCCGTTTCAATTGTCAATGTTGTTGCCTCAATAGGACTTTCAGGTAAAGTTAAAGTTGGAGAAATAATTAGATTTGCCATTGCAGGAAAGTTCAATGATGCCAGAATCAAATTGCTCGAATTAACAAATGTATATGGAATGTCTGAAAGGGATTTTCTAAAGTATGCCAACCAAGAATTGTATGAAATGAAGATAGACCATCTCGATGAATTGGCAGCACTAATGGCAGAATATGATTACCGACTTGCAGTAGGCGCACATCCTGAAATTCAATTATCTGCGTTACTTGCACAGCTGGGAAAACTGGGATCGAAGGGGAAATAGAAGCCGGAGGTTAATCCTTTTCCAGAAATTATTATGCATGACCATTCTATACAACTGCCGAATTTCTTTTAGGTCATACATCATAGAGGTAGATTGCGCTTTTGGAGATATTGCATGTAATATATGAATAATTTGCTTGCCTGTAAGGCAAGATTCTTCCATTGACTAGAGATGAGAAGACAGGTAGATTTGCCGCTACATCTATTGCTAACAGATTAGCATATCCAACAGAATACATTCTCATATGAAGAAGGTTTGAAGTAATCATGCAATGCGTGAGCGATAATATAAAAAAACAAGAAAAAGATACGTGGTATAGAAAATTATCATCATGGGAGTTTCAGAAATTGGCAACGATGGGATAAAAAAAGTAGAGTTTATTTCAGATTCTGATATACGAGTCCAAAAGGACCTGTAACTTAAAATTGGGAGTTCTAATCTATTGGACTTGTGCGCATTGTACTTAAGCAAAATCCTGTTTTTGTAATTACCATATTTGAAAACAGTTAGTCAGTTATATAGAACTGATAAAGATCCTGGCTCTTGGTCTTCTGGTGTTTGATCAGTCATGTTTGTTATTCACTAGCCTGGTTTAATCCCCATCTGGATCTCACTTTATCCTCTAATTTGTAGAAAATCAGCCTATCAAACACAAAACCGATTGCAAAGATGGTGATCATGGATGCAATTATTTGATCCATGAGCTGGAATTCCCTTCCTACAAGTAAAATATGACCTAAACCTACTGATGCTGCAATTAGTATTTCGGCTCCTATCAATGCATGCCATGCAAATGACCATGCTTGCCTTATACCAACTATTAATGACGGCGTGGCCGCGGGAATCATTACATACGTGAAAAGTGACATGCCAGTTGCGCCCATGTTCCTGGCAGCACGAAGATAGATTGTATTTATGTTGCGGATTCCGCTATAGGTGGATATGATAACTGAAAAAATCGAGCTCATGACTACCACAAACAAGATGCCAAAATCATTTAATCCGACTAATAGAATCGCAAATGGCACCCATGCAATGCTAGGAAATGATTGTAAACCCACGGCAAATGAGCTCATAGTTTTACCAAAGTCCCTAAATCTTACCATCAGCAATCCAATTCCGACACCCAGAATGATAGAGATTGAGAATCCACCTACAAGTCTCCACATTGTCATAGCTATGCTCATAACCAATGAACCATTGAAAAGTAAATCTGCGAAAGATTGAGCTACCATCGCTGGTGATGGGAGCGAAACTCTGGGAAATATCCCAAGGCTAAACACTATCTGCCATACACCTAAAAATGCAGTAAGAAATAGTATTACATGGCCTATGTCTTTAATGTCGATCCTTTTACTTTTTTCTTTCTGCCCTTCTGCCCTTTCTTTAATGTACGACCATCGATGCAATTTGCTTATCTCCAATTTTGCCGTCACTATAAAAATGCAATTTTCGGAATTCTTCTGTAATATTTTTGTAGGATCTATAGAGATCATCTATCTGCCATGCATGCCATGCATGCGGAAGATTGAACTTCGTATGATCGGATACCTGATCAATACAAGCATTCATACAATTTGATAATTTAAACACCTCAATAGAATTCATCGCAATTTTAATTCCTTTATGTTTAAGCATACGTCAGCAATTTCTGATATTGTGTAGCACAATATAACTTAGTACAAACATGCAATTGAGACCAGAATTATGCAAAATAAGCGTAATTCTACAAATTATGAGGACACCCTCAACTACGAATATGATGCTTGATAATGTAGTGAGTAGATGGCCTGATGGATGCTATCAAGTTGGTCTGGAAAAGAACAGCATCAATCGTTAATAATGATTCGGAAACTCATTATAAGAGTACGAAGTTAACTAATCCACACGCATATTATAAAATAACTTCTAGCGCCCTCGGAACTTTATTAAAATATTTGCACATAAAGATATTACAATATCAAAGCCAATCAGACTGAATTGGGTAATAGGCTTTCCTTCGTGTATCTTCAAGGCTATTTTTCTCCATCACTAATCCTTGTTGTTTTAATTCATCAATCGCATTCTGAACCGTTCTTCGGGGCAGATGGGTAAGGCTAATTAATTCGCCTTGTTCTATAGGATGTTTTGATTTTATTATATAGTAAATAAATTTAGAAGCAGGTCCACCTTCTGGCTCCTTATGAACATGTGCTGCTACACCATACGTTGCTTTTGACAAAAATCCTCTTCTCTGTGATTCAACTAAGGGTACAAAGTCAGGATGAATTTCCGCTAAATTTACACGCTGTCCGAATTCAGCAATTAAAGATGATTGCTGAGATTCAAGTGGTGCTTCGAAGATAAAAGTCATAGGTGGATATTTCGCTGTTAAAGCTCCTATGAAATTCCATTTGACTAAACCTCTTTCATCGTAAATACCCACAGCCATGCCTTGATTGGCTTCAAGTATTACCTTGTTAGATCCTATTTTTATTACCTCGTCAATCTTTAGTAAGGTCTCGTTAACTCCAAGTTGATGTCTAGGATCTTTCCTTCCTATTTTACAGTGGTATTCAAGGTTGTTTGATTTAACTACATGTGCAATTTTTTCTTTTTGCTCTCTACTTAAATCAATACTATTCTCGCCTATCTCTATTATATCAAATCCAATTTTAGCTGCTTCTGTTGCAAACCTGTCAAATGAGTTTTCCATAATGGCATATTCTGTAATAGTGCTCCCCGTAGATACAAGGACGTCAAAGTCATGGTAAAATTTTATTTTCCTTTGTAATATGGTTTCAGGTATCAATAATGGAAACGCCCCATAAATTTTTACTACATCTATCATAGAGGACAAAATCTCAAAATTATCTTTATCAATGCCTTGTAGCTTGTCAACAATATAAGTTAAGCCTTCTTTTCTTGGCTTTTTGTCATCTATTCTATCCTTAACTAAATCACTAAGCATACAAATTATGATCTATGCATGTTTTGCATATATTGGATTTACTAAATATGCATAGTTTTTACTTCAAGATAAATGTTTGCATATAATTTCATTATATTGCGTATTTGTAAGCAATAATATGCTCATAATAAAATTAACTATTATATTGATATGGACCCAAAGTTAAGTCTCGGAATCTCTTCAGTTATCGTTATTCTTGTGATTGCAAGTTCTATGTTCCATAATCTATCTTTGGGAAATGCAAATAATATTACTGGCGCAGCCTCTAACGTTTTGAGAATAGGATATTTTCCAAATCTCAATCACGCCCAGGCTGTTATAGGATTGGAAAACGGAGATTTTCAAAAAACTTTATTGAAGGATGGTATCACTGTTGAGCCGCACGTCTTTAGCGCTGGACCATCTGTAATTGAGGCATTATTTGCAAACCAGATAGATGTAGCGTATATTGGACCCAATCCTGCAATTAATGGTTACATAGTATCAGATGGAAAAGACCTGAAAATAATTGCAGGCGCAGCCAGTGGAGGTGCGGTGTTTGTAGTTAGGGATGATTTGGTTATAAAATCCCCGAAAGACTTTACAGGCAAGAAATTTGCTTCTCCGCAATTAGGTAATACTCAAGACATATCTCTTCGATCTTATTTGCTGAGAATTGGGCATAAAACAAAAGAGAATGGTGGTGATGTTGAGGTGATCTCTGCAAATATGCCTGATATACTGACACTCTTCTTAAAGAAGCAGATCGATGGTGCTTGGGTCCCTGAACCATGGGGTTCTATATTAGTGAAGGAAGCTAATGGACGAATATTTTTAGATGAGAGGACAATATGGCCAGGTGGTAAATTTGTAACGGCTAACATTGTTGCGAGAACAGACTATCTGAAAAGTAATCCAGAGACAATAAACAAATTGCTGAGGTTCCACGTCGATGAAACATTATGGATCAACTACCATAAAGATCTGGCCATACAGACTTTCAATAGCGGACTTAAAAAACTTACAGGCAAGACAATACCACAAGATGAATTAAGACAAGCCTGGTCGAGAATAGAGTTTACATATGATCCAGTCAAAAGATCTCTGATTAAATTAGCAAATGATGCATATGATCTTGGATTTTTGGTAAAAGGAAAGGAACAGCAACCAGGTTTATCTGGAATATATGATTTAACAGTGCTAAATAATGTGCTTAAGGAAAAAGGTCTAAATACAATCTTCTAAGTCATGCTAATGACATCACAATTGGAAAATAATGTCTTGTTCATAATCGAAGATTTTTGGATTTAGTTTTTTTATCAAGAAATTATTAGTTTCATCCTTAACTATCTCCCGCATGAAATGGTCAGCCACTATTATTATTTCTTCAAAGTGATTCATGGCCAGAAATGTATTTAATGATTCAATAAAGGTCGAATAGTCTTTTACCTGATACCGATTCATTGATTTTGAGATCAAATTATGGGATGCTGGAAATATATCACTTATTTCTGCAGGAATAATTCCAAGGAACGGGTTATAAGTACAAACCTGTGTGTTAACAAATTTTTTGACAATTTGAAAATAGTCTTTGGTAGAGTAGAATGGATGAATATGAGATTCTGGATACAAAATTAATTTCTGTTTATTCCTCGTGCGAAATTCAGAGACTGTTTTTCTAAATTGCCTAACCTCTGGCCTATATTGATCTAGTGGATCATAAAGAAAGATTGCTTTTTCTTTGAAGAGCGGAGTCCCTTCTTCTATGAGCTCGAAATTTTCAAAAATTTCCATGGCTTCCATAAGTTTTGGATGACCACGTGCCTTCTGCATTATATATTCCCACAATCTACCATCCATTATAGCTTGTTTTACTGTGCAAACTTCTGCCTTTAATATGTAGAGGTTATGTTTTGCTATTTCTATCGTTCGTTTATCCTGTTCCATTTCGAGCAGTTCGCTGACCGTGTAGTTATTACAGATTGAACATTGACATGGAAGGTATGAAAGCTCCTCTAATCTGCTAGTACCGCTTGTATGCATATATCGATTGTCTTTAGCATAGAGTATATACGATGCCGAATCAAACATATCGCATCCTAATGCAACAACGAATGGAATTGTGAGAGGATGACCTGCACCAAAAAGATGGATCGGCTTTGTGGGAATAGCACGTTTCGCAGCGGTTATCATTTGTGCTAAAATTGAGAAATCATATGTCTCCATCAATTCTACTGGGCTGCCAAGTGCAAAAAATTTGAATCCCATTTTGTCTAGCGAATTTGCAGAATAGTTTATCAAATCCAGGTGCTCACCACCTTGAATTGGGCCTACCCAGACTGCCTCATCTCCATTATGCTCGTACGTAACATCTTTTCTTCCAGCTTCTGAAACCAATGCAAGAGTGTCTTTAGCGTTTTTAAGTGTATGATCTACATGGTCTTTAGCTTTTTTATATTCTAATCCATATCCTGTTGGTTTGTCAAGTGGTATACATATATCACTTTCAATATCTTTCTCAAACTGGGCTATGATCATAGGTTCTAGATTAATAGATCCATATTCTAATACTTGATAACCGCCTGAGTCTGTCATTACTACTCCATCATAATTTATGATATCATGAATTCCTCTTTTTCTAGCTTCATCGCCGTAATGGCGTAAAGTGATATAGGCATTGGTGATTACTGCACGGAAACCTAATCTCCTTAGAAATTCAGGACTGATAGCCTGTCTTACTGGATGGACAACAGGAACAAAGGCGGGTGTTTCAAGAGTTCCGTGAGGGGTATCTAACAATCCAATACGAGCAGCTAGGTCAGTATATCTGACCTCAAAGGACAAGTTTATTTCTTTGACTCCCTAATGAACTCGTCGTAAATTGCCCTGACTCTATCTGCTGCAAGGCCAACTCCTTCTTCAACACCTGTTTGGGTAACTTTGATCTTGTCCATTACAATTATAGCCCCTACATCTTCCCTGATTTTTACCAGACCTGGAAATACCCTAGCAAGTCTGTCAGATAGAGCCTTAAAATCGAATGGCTTTTCCATTAGTTTTATTTCTTTAACAAATGAACCGTTGAGAATTACTTTGAGTATTCCATGTCCAAGTACATTATCAAGTACCACGTCGAGTTTTTCGTTTATCCCAGTTAATGTTCCATTGTAAACTTTCTGATCAGAAGTCTCTATCGATACTTTCTTTCCTAGGAATTGAAGCGTCTCTTCAACAAATTTTCTGGTAATTACAGCGGCCATTCTATTTCATCGAGGGTTATGTTTTAAGTAATATATATATGAATTTCAATATATAATATATATTTAATTCAAAACAACTAATCCTTATAGGTGAGCTTGATATAATAAGTTGAAGTATCCTAAGTCCACTTGCTGATAGACTAAGACAAAATGACTCTGCTTTTAATATTCGAGAAAATTACGCAAGTCCCCTTTTTTAAATACTAATGAAAGCCAATTTACTGCTCCAATTTGCCCGCTTCCTTGCTGCTGTGTTGATAACATTATTTTGTCGGCAATATACTCCGGAGTCTTTCCAGTCGTGTCCAATTCAACAATTTTATCCTTACCGAAAGTTTTCAATGCATCGTACAGAGAAATATCGAGGATTTCGCTAGCTATGTTCTCTCTAATTTTCTTAAGTGAGTATTTTCTTTGTTCAAAAGTCTTTTTTAGCTCATATGGAGAACGTCGCAAGACGATAACAAAATCCATTCTAGAGGGTTTTAGTACGTATGGTGCGAGATGTCCTATGATTGCACAGTCGCTTGTGGTTTTTGTGAGTTCATAATCGATCAACTTGCTTATCTTTTTTACGTCAATATTTATTCCGTATCTTTTATCCTTTCTCAAAATAGCGTTTTTGTCAATTGCAAATCTATTAATATCAATTATTTTTATCCCCTGAATTTTTTCTGAAACAAAATCTGCAACTGTATGCTTTCCAACTCCTGGGTTTCCAGTAATGACAAATCTGATCATAGGTTTCACATATTTTCCTTACTCATATTTTATTACTCTTGAATAATGTAACTGAAGTAGGTATACAAAGTGGAAAGGGAAAATGAAATACGCAGTAGGATGATGACATGTCATATTTTATATCTATCATACCTTCATTACAAATAAATAATAAATGTCTTACATTTCTAAATGCTTATTTCTGTGGTTTGGGATTTAGGCGTATGCATTGTTCTACTGCTGTTTTTTTTGGTGAAGAACTCGCCAGATATGGTTTTGGTGGATCTCATCCTATGAGCTCAGATAGAATTTATGCCTTCTGGTTTAAATTCAAAAATGAGAACTTAGATCAATCTAATCAAATCGTAATAGAAAAACCAGTTTTGGCTGATGAAAAAGTTATACTGTCATTTCATGAAAAAGATTATGTGGATCTTGTCAAAAAGGTTTCAAAACATGGACGAGGTTTTCTCGATACTGGCGATACCCCTGCATTCAAGGGTGTATTCGAGAGCTCCTGCTATGTGGTTGGCTCTACTCTAAAGGCATTAGATCTGGTAGTAAGGAAGGAAGAAGGAATAGACCACGCTTTTAATCCGATTGGGGGGCTGCATCATTCTAGAAGAAGTTCCGCAGCTGGTTTTTGTATCTTCAATGATATAGGTATCGCGATTCTGGAAGCAAGAAAAAAGTATGGCATAAAGAGAATTGCCTATGTTGATATAGATGCTCACCATGGTGATGGCGTATATTATGAATTCGAAGATGATCCTTTAATGTTTTTTGCAGATATACATGAGGATGGTTATTTTCTGTATCCAGGGACTGGTTCAGAATTAGAGACAGGTTTAGGCAATGCGGAAGGAACCAAATTAAATATACCTATGGCACCAGACTCCACAGACAATGATTTTATTGTCAATTTCAAGAAAATTGAAAAATTTATAGACGAAATTGCGAAGCCTGAATTAATTATTTTACAGTGTGGTGCAGACTCCCTAAGCGGTGATCCAATAACACATTTAAAATATACAGCAAATGCTCACAGACACGCGGCAGACTCATTACATAGGCTTGCGCATAAACATTGTAATGGAAAAATGATCGCTTTAGGTGGTGGAGGATATAACAGAACAAATATTGCTAACGCATGGATATCAGTGGTAAAATCCTTTATGACGACATAGATAGGATTTGGCAAAAACTGAGAAATCAATTCGCTATTCCAAGAATATTGACAGCAAATGTAATTACTTCGAAATCTGAAAGAAATTACTTTTCATTTTTATATTAGTCGTAGGTCTCATCATGAAAGAGAAGTGAGTGACCTAATGTTATATATATTCATGAAATTTGTGATAATTATTATATATATTCAAATATGCTCGCTAATATATTGCAATCCTATAAATATACTGAATCTATGCATGATTCAAAAAATATGTTGTGCGCGGGTTTCTGTTCATACTGTTTTGAACATTATATATGTTAGTCCAACGTATATAATGCGAGATCATTTTGAAACAAAATAGTTTTCCAATGAGAGAATGGCATGTTAAACACATGGAAAAGATAATCGTAAAGTTTGTAACAGGACTATCAGAGAATGCTACCATGTGGGAAAAACGACAGAACAAACGCTACGGAAGGATAACAAACGTTTGTAGACAAATAGGCTATGATATAAGGCAGGGAGTCACAAATGAACAAGTTCTTTTGCTTTTGCAACAAATTCGTAATGATTCATCTTTTTCCAATCTTCGAATGAAAGAGGGTTCTATAGAAAGATTAGACGAGGTAGAGAAACATTTTATGCCATCTAAGGAAAAGATCTATTCGTGGTATTAACTAACATTGTTGTTTTACCTAATCAAGCTCATTAACAAAAAATGTATTGATGGTTGCAGATATAATTATCTTTGTACTACGCTGATTCGGTAGTTTTTCCTCTCTTTTCACTATCCAAAAAGCAAATATATGATTCTAGATGGTAGTTTATAGGGGCAGGGAGGGTCAGGGTGCTAGCCGTACCCTATGTATACAATATACACCAGAAATCGGCTTGATGCTGGGATCAGTAACTGCCAGATAAATCCATATGTGTAAGGTACCTGCTTGGCTTGCTGAAATGATATCACGCCGTGTCGGATGGTTATGAACGGCTAACCGTGCGAAGGCACAGTATGGACTGTGAATCGTCGAAATGGGTGAGGTCCGGGAGGGAGCAACCCTAAGGCGGCGTAATTATGCTAGCACGTCTACGGGGTAGATCTTGTAGGTCTTGAGATGGGACCTTATGTATATGGTGGTACTGGCAGGCTGCCTCTGATATTATCAAAAGTTCCCTAACTATTTGATTGATTCTTGAGTAGGATATACAGTGTACATATTATAACTAACAAGAATTAAACCATTCACTTATCTTTTCCTGTGTTTTTCATCATTTCTACGTTATTTTAATATAGAATGCCTAAACCCAGTAGGTCTTATTAGCTCAAATCAATTTTAAAGTTTCTCATCCGCAGATACTGCCATAAAAATGTAAAAGGAGAGTCGATTCTATTTTGGTATCTTTAGATTATCCCTCTTCCCAGCCCTTATCAAATACACCGTTTTTGTGCAATGGAACAGGTTGTCCTGAGGTATATTCCATTGGTCTCATCCAGAATATTGCATGCGTTGGACATACTCCTATACATGCGCCATCTGAAATACACCTTTCTGGGTAAAAAATGAATGCTTTACCTCTCTTCCATCCTTCGACTGGCTTTACTCTAAGTACATCTGGACCAAGTGCAGTGCAAATCTCTACGCAGAGTGCACAGCCAATACATCTTTGCTCATCAACGTCTGGAATTATAGCAATTGGCATATACTATTTCACTAAAGGTGCATATGTTCGAAACTATTTAAACCCTATGCCAGTCACAAAACACTGTTATAACAATAACATCGCGATAACAAAATGGCTAACAATTATTTACATTCAAATGAATTAACTGATCACAACTATGTAAAATAACTACAAAAAGAAATGAATGATCTTGTGCTTTTTACTTCTTGGCTGTCATCCTAAGAACATCAACTTGACCGCTATGCAGCCAGTCTTTTAACTCTTCATGGCTCGGCTTAGCATCATGCTTGCCAGCTAAATGGAGATGTAAAAGAACATAGTTAACCTGGTTTAGCAGCGGCTTATTTCCCTCATCACCCTTACGAGTTTTATTCCTAAGATCCTCAGGAACGGTC
The DNA here is from genome assembly GCA_041156085.1 of Candidatus Nitrososphaera maunauluensis. Lineage (GTDB taxonomy): Archaea > Thermoproteota > Nitrososphaeria > Nitrososphaerales > Nitrososphaeraceae > Nitrososphaera_A > Nitrososphaera_A maunauluensis. The sequence goes on along the minus strand of JBEVTH010000017.1, from coordinate 12,821 downwards.
TTCCACCAATCGTCGAATTTCCTAACCATAAGACCAAGTTATAACCGAACTTAATAAGCCTTTTGGGTTATTTCAACGCCGTTATAGTCATTCAGCAAGTAACAGAATATATTCAGCTCCTATATTTCTTTAGAACTTGGTTCAGTTTCACAGGTAAATAGAAGAGAATTGATATAATATGCCATTTAAAGAAGATGAATTAAAAAAAGCATATTTGTTATATCGGCAATTTAAAGATAATAATCCTCTTTCTTATCATGAACGGTATATCTTTCCATTTTTTGCGGGATCGTACTTCACTTACCGTAAAATCGATGTATTAAGGATAGTAGAAGTTGCAAGATCAATTTCCAACAAACCTAATTATGTAGACGTTGGGTGCGGTTATGGGGATTTTTTAAATAAGATAAGGGAATTTATTCCAAATGCAACAGGTATAGAAAAGGAGACATCTATTTTCTACATCTTTCAAAAACCGAGACCCGACTACATCTTTCCTAGTGCTATAGAATGGTGTGAAACACTATTTGATGTCGCCTTTGTGGGCTGGATGGATCCTGGAGTAGATTTTCGTAAATTTGTAGCACGAGCTGCAACGTGTATTATTACTACTTTTGACACTGGAGGCCAGTGCGGTATAAATGGAGCGTGTGAATATGATCAATTCGGATTTGATAGGATAGCATGGTGGCGAACTCCGTCTTGGATAGATGTCAATAACGAACTTATGAATAAATTTTATACACCATTGTTAACAACCGATGAAAAAAAGAAGCAAGAACTTTCAAAATTACGTACAGCACATAATTTTTGGTATATATATACAAGACCTGAAATATCAGATAAGGCTAGTATGGCTTTAAAATCGTGGCTACAAAAAGAAGACCATCTGCTTGCTACGGAAAGATTTGCTTTTGAGTCAATCCTTGATGAGTGTGGATTCCATTATATGGAGGAACTTCCGACGTTATTATCCAAAGATAAACGGTTGTGGGAAGTAGTATTCGATTAATTGAAATGAAAAACCTCATGTCCTTAATGTCTGGTTGGAGCGTATATGGCATCATTTAGTACGAGAGATCTTCTAAAAGCGAAGATATCATTAGAGCAGTTTAGAACATTTTCTGCTTCACCTTATCATGAGCGTTATATCTTTCCATTTTTACGGGGCACATATTTTGCTTACAGAAAAATTGATGTATTGCGTCTAATCTCAATCGCAAAGGCAATTTCAAATGAACCTACATATTTAGACGTTGGGTGCGGTTATGGGGATTTTTTAAATAAGATAAGGGAATTTATTCCAAATGCAACAGGTATAGAAAAGGATTTTAGAATTTTTTATATCTTTAATATCCCTATACCTAATTATATCAAAATTGCAGATGCACACTGGGGGATTGATCAAAAACATGACATCATTTTTGTAGGCTGGATGGATCCTGCAGTAGATTTTCGTGATGCAATTGCCGCTAAAACTGATGTAATTGTAACAACTTTAGATCAAGGGATTAGTCTGGCAGCAGAATTTGATGCTCATGGGTTTGAAATGATTGCTTCATGGAGGACACCATCCTGGGAAGATGTTAATATAGAACTTATGAATCGTTATTATACAAAAATGTCTGATACTACACGTCAATTTTTGTCTAATATGAGAGGTGCACATAATCTCTGGTATGTTTACAGCAACAAACCGAATTTGTCTGATGCCATAAAATCTGCACTTACAGGGGTCGAGCAAGAAAAAAAATCATTAGAAGAACACTACGATTTTGAAAATGTATTAGATGATTGTGGCTTCAGATATCTAGAAAGGCTAGAATGTCTTGCTTCTGAAGAACCTCTGTGGAGGATCCGATTCTTTCATTGATAACTTATATTGGGCTACCGTATTATCAACAAGGACTTTTCAAGCTAAAATATGAAATACTTAAAGCATCAACCAATAAAATAATTTCAGAATAAAAATTGAAAGTATCAATTTTAGGTGCAGCAAAAGAAGTTGGACGTTCCGCATTTCTTGTAACTAGCAAGGAAACCCATATTTTGATGGATTATGGAGTACTTCTAAAAAGGGAGCCGATCTTTCCTATGCACGTCAAGCCAAAGGATATAGATGCAGTAGTAATTACCCATGCTCATTTGGATCATTCAGGATTTGTGCCATCCCTATTCTTGTCAGATTCTGTGGAAACACAGGTATGGGGCACTTTACCAACATTCGATCTATCGCAGCTCCTCATTGAAGACATGATAAAAATATCTGGATTCTATCTACCATTTGAATACCTAGACCTTATAACAATGATGAAACATTCAAGAAACCTAGAATACAGAGAACCCCGCATGATAAACGATGTCAAAGTAACATTGCATGAGTCGGGACATATTCTAGGTGGTGCAACAATTATGCTTGAACATGGGGAAAAACGATTGTTCTATACTGGAGATATCAACACAAGAGGTTCAAAGATACTAAGACCGGCAGACTTAGATTTTGGTGATGTTGATCTTATGATTATGGAGAGCACTTATTCTCAAACTGAACAAATGCCAAGAGAGCAATCTGAAAGAGAATTGCTTGAATATGCTTATGAGGTGGTCGAAAGAGGAGGAACATTGTTTGTTCCAGCCTTTTCTGTGGAGAGAGCTCAAGAAATAGCTTGCGTTCTAAAGACATACAATTTTCCACATAAGATCGCAATGGATGGGATGGCTCTCAAAGCAAACGAAATAATGCTAAGACATCCTGCTTTCCTCAGAAATCCGGAGATATTCAAGAAGTCTATAGGTGAAGCTGAATGGATCAGCGGTTGGAGCCGAAGGAAGAGAATTGTAAAAGAACCATGTGTAATAATCTCCCCTGCTGGAATGTTGGTCGGAGGTTCTGCAGTATTTTATATGCAAGAGATTGCAAAAAGTGACAAAAATGGTATTGCTTTGGTGTCATTTCAGGGCGAAGGTACACCTGGCAGAGCGTTACTTGAAAAGAGAGTTACCATATTTGATGGCAAAGTGAGAAAGTGCCTAGCCGATGTTAGACGTTTTGAGTTTTCAGGGCATAATAGCAGAAGTGAGCTATTTGAAATTCTAGACCGTATAAAAGGTAATCCGAAGATACTCACAGTACACGGCGATGAATCCTCATGTACAAAGTTTGCAGAAGAGATCAGGAAAAAATATGGTTATGATGCAAGGGCTCCGGATACAGGCGAAGTTATCGAAATTTAAAAATAGCTAAATATATATAAACACTAGGATGTATAGAAGATTTATCTATTTTAAGATTTTTTTCAATATCCATTGAATATAAATTGCCCTAGTCAGTTGTTTCTGTGATCCATTTGATCGTTAAAAATACGGATCCATACAAGCTCAAAAAATGTGTATCATGTAAAAAGAATATCGGCATTAACGAAAAGTATTTTATATACCCATTGTCTCTGCAGCAAATCTGTCTTTCATGTGCACAAACAGAAATACCTAAGACCATTGAACTTTTAGAGAATGACTTAAACAAGGTTAAACAAGCATGCAAAAAAGATCAATAAAGCTTATGAGACAGTCCTTTTAAAAGGATACTTAAACCATTTGTATAATTCTTCTTTTCCGGTACCACTCTTTTTCCAAGGTCTAGAGATCAGTGTCAACAGCGGTCAAGTATTTCTATGGGAAAAATTAGATAATTCGTGGTATGGTATACATGGTGATCATGTACTCAAATTTTCCAGTTCACCAGTAAACGATGACAAGACTAAAAATAATATTGAATTCTTTTCCTTTCCAGAACTAAAAAAATGGGAAAAACACGTTTTTAGACTTGACGATGACATTCAGCAAATTTTATCAGATTTCTCAAATGATATTCTAATGTTCGAAGCAATAAAAAGATACCCTGGATTACGACTCATGAGGCAAGAGCCTCAACAATGTATGTTTTCGTTTGTATGCTCTAGCAATACAAATATACCGATGATCCGTAGAATGCTCAAGAACCTTTCTAAGAAATTCGGTAGTAAAGTCATGGTTGAGGGAAAAGAGTTTTTCACATTTCCCACAGCCGACCGTCTAAACAAAGCATCCATAAATGAATTGCTTTCATGTGGTGTTGGATATAGAGCAAAATCCATCAAAGCAGTTGCTGAAAGTATTGCCTTAGGAAATATAGATGTTAATAATCTAATAATTGCTAGCTATAATGATGCAAAAGAAGAATTATTAAAAATATATGGTATCGGAAACAAAATTGCTGATTGTATATTATTATTCTCCTTGGAAAAACTTGAGGCTTTTCCTATAGACGTTTGGATTGCCAAAGCTCTCTTTTTATATTATGGTTGGTTGCTATGTAAAAATAAAGAAGAGAATAAAAAATGGAAGAAAATAGGTAACAAGATAGATTCCACTCAATACAAAATTCTTTCAGAAATTATTCGAAATTACTTTGGCAAATATTCAGGTTACGCGCAGCAGTATCTTTTTTATTATATGCGCCAGAGTGCAGCTAGAAAATGGTAGCAGATAAATAGAAATAAGATGAAAAATAAATTCATGTCCATTTCATAAATCGTGCCTCGATATAACTTCAAAGAACTATTATTACCAAAATTTAGCATCTATCGTGATCTAATAATGGCAAACCAAAAAACAGGAGTTATAATTATGTCCACTTTCCCTGATCAAGAAACTATTTTAAAAATAGCCAAAGACTTGATTGTTAAGAAAAAATTATGCGCATGTATAAATTTGATAAAGGTTAGATCTGTATATATTTGGAAGGATAAACTCGAAGATCAACATGAATTTATTGCAATGTTCAAAACAACAAAATTGTCTGCAGACAAACTAAGGTCAGAAATTAAGAAAGTTCATCCTTATGAAGTACCGGAAATTATAGAAATAAAAATGAATGATGTTTACAAACACTATATGTCATGGATAGTAGAATCAACAACATAAAAAATAACAAAAGGAAAACATCATAATTGGTCAATTACGTTCCATACGAATAGCATAACGAAGTAAGGCTACTATGCCGCCGAGAGATGAAATCCGCAAACCAATATCTGTAGATGAATCGACCGCAAAAGTTTTTGCTCCATAACTTTCAACTGAATTTAATAGTTTTATAATTTCATTTTCGTCAGCAGTCTTGAAGATTGCATCTGAAAATACTACATATTCTATAGCCTTCATTGACGTAGCATAAGATACTTCTTGCATCCCCATAGAATATTTCATTTCACCTCTTTGAACAAAGAGCATTACCTTATCTAATATTGAAGAGACCGTAGCAAGTTTGCTAGAACTCATTGATTCCTTGATGACTGGGGAGCGAAGGAAGACAAAAATTCCATCCTCTCCGGCAACGTCAACTCCGTCGATTATTGACACATTGTCTTTCTCAAATTGGTGTTTAGTGAAAAGAAAATTGTAAAATCTACGCTTAGTTTCACCTGGACCAAAAATTATCATTCTTTTGTTACTATCATTTTCTTCTGCAAATACATTCCAAATACCTGCGATGGCCTTCGTAATCTCTCCAAAAAATGTTTCAGTCGTTGGATTATTTTTTACTGAGTGATGATAACGTTTACCACTTTGTCCAGAATATATATTTGGTATTATCTTTAAATGTGTTCCAGAGATCTTTGCAACTGCTGCTTCCTGTGCATCGATTGCAACTAAAATAAAGATTGAATTATTTCCAGATTGCTTTAGAATGTTTATCTCACTAGCTTGCCATTTTCTATCCTTATCAATTGTTATTGTGTCTCCTACTTGCACAGCAAGAGAGTGGTGGGTTCCTCTCGAAACCAGCTCATTGTCAGAGTTTGTTATGCTGCCAGTTATACGTAGACGATCGACAGCGTCGTCAAGACTTATGTTCTCAGTCTTTATTGAGACCCGTACCTTTATTCGTTCTCCTTTATCAGGTCTTGAATATTCTTTTATTTGTTTGATGACTCTGGTAGTATTGGCTATGATATAGTCTCCAATTTCTATTATTCTTCTTAGTGAAAGAAGATCGTCCGCATCTTCTGGAATCACAAAATAGGCTTTGCCAGAAGATCCCTTTACTTCTTTATTGATCATTTGATCGTTCTTTAACTTTTATTGTGTTGAGCTATTTTTTCGCTTTTCATAGAGGAAGAAGAACGGTCTTCTTTAGTTTGCGCTGATTTGATATAATTGTCAACCCATTCTTGAGTTAACACACCTGATTCTACTAAATTTACTAATGCATTGGCTGAAGCGTCACCTTGTACCTTACCTGATTTCCTTCTAGTCTGTCTCCATTTAAGCTGTGTGTTGCCACTCTTTGAAGAATAAATTATTCCAAGAATCTCTTTGGCATTTACAAATGTCATTTCTCGTATTTTTTTCAAAGTTACTTTATCGGCTGCCTCGATATAGATCGCTCCTGGACCCTCCTCACGCTCTGGAAATACTTCATAGTCTCTCAGATAACTTTCAGGGATAAACGATCTGCACGTACTAACAATAATAAACTTTCTAAAATTTTCGAGTGAAGCAGTAGTTTCTATGTGAACCAATGTACTTATAAAAAGTACTCAGCCACTTATCAAGTTTATGACATTGTAGAAAATGCTATGATTATGATGTCAATAACTCATTTTGACCTTGTAACTGACTGGATCCAGGAAACGAAGTTAATGATAATAATGTATTCCAAGAAGGATAAATGAACAGATATCTAAGAAAGGAACAATACGACGATGATATGAGAAAAGTGATTGGACAAACTCCTAACTCAAGATCTACTTCATCGATAACTCAGTAGGGCTAGTCTTGTCATCGTTTGTCCATCTACATGATAAAGGCAGTAACATAAAAACGAAGATATCCTATAACAATATAAAGCTGATACAAAAATTCCAGTTGAAGAAGGAATGAGCAACACTATTGTATATCTACTTGCAATCGAATATGATGTTCAATGCCAGAATCCATCTCTTCATTATTTTCTAGATCTAGATTCCTTCACTGATACTTCAAACAGGCTTGTATAATACGACGTGTGATATTCATCCTATCTATCTATCTATCTATTCTCACGCTTTGCAACAGTAATCTATACTGTTTGGTTGAAATGATTATTAATTCCCTCTGTTAGAGAAAAGACAATAAATTGTGTTAGGTTCACAAATAAAACAAGTTATTATTTTACCTACCTTTATTCCTGTTACTAAAATTGTTATCTGTTTTTCCCATGATACTTGCGTCTTCCCATAGGTAATGAAAATAATCTTTTGCAAAACCAGCAAGTCCTATATGATCTGCCCATATTGCAATCGGTTCATAGCTTCCTTTTTCAATTCTTCCTTCACCTATTAATATCATCACCTGCCTACTGTCCCCAATTACTCCTCCTCCAAACATGTCATCTTTTATTTTGACGTCTGCAATTCTGGATAAGGCGCGTATAGTATCTGCGTTCGTTCCTTCAGATGCAAGAACAGTTATCTTTACACCTTTTTCCTGTAATGTTCTCAGCATTGGTTGTACTGGTTTTGCAATATCTTGGGCAACTTGGGGCAATGCTATAAGTAATTCTTTTTGGCAAGTTTGAATAATCTCGTTCACTTTGGCAGCAATATTGTAAATTCCTCTTACAACCCATATTTCTGGCCTTTCTTTAATGCCGCTCTTTTCATATATTGGCATTAATTCACCTATGATCAAACCTTCGTTATCCTTAATTCCGTTCTCAATTCGCATTCGCATTGCCTCCAGTGCGGTTAATGGAGATTTAGGAAAGAATTTCTGAGGTCTCGAACTGGCAGATTCTAGCCACCCTTTGTCCTCTAAAGTGTTTAGAACTTCATAAATCTTAGAATATGGAACCCCTGATTTTTTGCTTATATCAGAAGCTGTCATTGAACCCGTTTCCAAAAGCGAAAGGTAAACTTTGATCTCATAACCTGTCAAGCCAAGGCTTTCCATTGCTTTCCTTGACTTGTCGCTGATACTCATGTATTTACGATAAAATGATTTAGACGCTGTAATATAAGCTTGTTTTATGCTTAAATCTATCGATTATCACTTATCTGCTGTCAAAATTCCCATGAATTCCATCAACTAATCACCGTAGGATTGGTAACGTTATCTTTATATATAAAAATGCTAGACTTGTTCATAAAAGGTATATTATATAGGTAATAGATATGGAATTAATACATATTTCAAATCTGTCTAGCAAAAACACCTCTGCTAGAAGAACGATTAGGTATACACAAAGTATTTGCCCTGATTGCAATATGATCTTAGATGCAGAGGTCTTTGAAAGAGAAGGACGCGTATACATGACCAAGACTTGTCCTACCCATGGTGAATGTGAGGAGTTATATTTTGGCTCCTACGATATGTATAAGAAATTTAGTACATATTGGATGGACGGAAAGGGTGCTCAAGCTCCAAACGTTATGATAGACAAATGTGCATGCCCCACTAATTGTGGTCTTTGTACAAATCACCTCTCACATTCCGGACTTGCTAACATGATTATTACGAACAGGTGCGATCTGACATGTTGGTACTGCTTTTTCTATGTTAAGAAAGGGCTAGAAGGTGCTTATCTGTATGAGCCAAACCATGAACAAATAAGAGCAATGATGAAGACCCTTAAGACTGAAAAACCGATAGCAGGTAACTCTATTCAGATAACTGGTGGAGAACCAATGCTCAGAGATGATATCACTGACATTATCAGACTGATGAGAGAAGAAGGTGTAGATCACATCCAGCTAAATACTAATGGTATTAAACTAGCTTTATCTCCAGAAACCATGCGCCAAGTAAGAATGGCTGGTGTAAATAATCTCTATCTATCATTTGATGGCGTTAGTCCAAGAACGAATCCAAAGAATCACTGGGAGGTACCGTATGCGTTGGAATCTGCCAGAAAATGCGGCATGACAGTTGTATTTGTGCCAACAGTAATTAAATCAATCAATGACCACGAACTAGGTGGAATTATCCGAAATGCCCAGCAGAATCTGGATGTCGTTCATGCAGTAAACTTTCAACCAGTTTCTTTAACTGGGAGGATGACAAAGAGAGAACGTGAGAAATATAGGATAACTATTCCTGATTGCATCGAACGAATTGAAGAGCAGACAAACGGTGAAATCACTACCGATGCGTGGTTCCCTGTTCCCTCATGTATGCCTCTTACGAATGTAATAGAAGCATTTAGCAAAAAACCGAAGTATGAGCTATCGATCCACTTTGCGTGTGGTGCTGGCACATATGTTTTCGAAGATACTCAAACAAAAAAATTAATCCCTCTGACTACATTTGTTGATTTGAAGGGTTTATTAGAATACTTTGAAGAAAAGACTGACGAAATCAAATCAGGCGCAAACAGATATTGGACAACGCTAGAAGTTGTGCGAAAGTTAAATCAATTTGTTGATAGGACCAAGCAACCACATGGTTTAAATCTTGCCAAAATGTTCTCAAGTATATTACTTAAACGCAACTTTGATTCCGTTGGCTCGTGGCATGTTAGATCACTGTTCTTGGGTATGATGCACTTTCAGGATAAATATAACGAAGATCTAGAAAGGTTACAACGATGTGATATTCACTACTTGACACCAGATCTCAGGATCATTCCATTCTGCGCGTTCAACGTTATTCCAGAATGGTACAGGGATAGAATCCAAAAGAAGTATAGTATTCCTGTGGAAGAATGGGAAAAGGCTCATGGTCAAACTCTTGAAGCTGGTCTTTATAGAGGTTTGATGAGAAGAGGTAAACCGGAGGCTCAGATGGGTTGCGCATTATCTGAAATGCACAAGTCAGCCAGTGAATCGTCTCCTGATGATCATAGGGGCGTTGACCTTCGAAACGGTATGGCCGGGGCTTAGAAGAATAGAATCTTCCTCGTAATCTTTCCTTTTTGGATCCTTTCGGATCTGTGAAATATATGATTTATAATTGATCCTTTTGTAAAAAAGGTAAAATATAATTGATCCTTGTCAATTATAGATGGATGCTCTATATATTACTGGTACCGCCGGTTCAGGCAAATCGCTCCTTGCTTCAAGATTACTCCAATTATACAGAGATAATCAATCATATCCAATTATTCTAAACTTAGATCCGGGGGCATTAAATTTGCCATATGAACCTGATGTAGATGTTCGGGATTATATTGACATACAAACTTTGATGGAGACATACGATCTTGGACCAAACGGCTCATTAGTGATGGCAAGCGATATGATTGCAACAAGATTAAATGACATCCAAAATGAAGTAGACAATTTGAATCCAGATTATGTCATCGTAGATACTCCGGGACAGATCGAATTATTTGCCTTCAGAGCAAGTGGTCCATATTTTGTATCAAATTTTCAGGCAGATAACAGGGTAACATTATTTATGTATGATGGTATGTTGGTGTCATCTCCTCTTAACTATGTATCTATATCGCTATTGGCATCGTCAATTAAACTTAGGCTGAAAACCTCACAAGTCAATGTCCTTACTAAACGTGATCTACTTGATGCGAAATTAAGACACATCTTGAAATGGTCTACTTCTAATGTTGAATTGGAATTTGCTCTAACTAACGAAAAAGATGCTGAGTCTTCTCTTTTGGGTAAGGATTTGGTAAGGGGCATGAGTAGAAGTGGGTTGATGCAAAGCCTCATCGCAGTTTCTAGTATGACTATGAACGGGATGGTTAATTTAACAGCAACATTAGCCAGAATCCTTAATCAAGGAGAGGAAGTAAGAGATTGAATATAAAAATGGCATCATCATGTACTGCAGTTGGACCATCATCTACAGCTAATTTAGGTCCCGGTTACGACGTATTTGGTCTGGGTCTCGACGCGTTAGAAGATAGAGTAAGGATAACCAAGGCATCAGGAAGATCAAGACGAATAACTATTAGAGTGTCAGGAGAAAAAAGCATGTCAATACCATCAGTTACAGAATATAATTCTGCTGGGCTAGTAATAAAAAAAATGTCAGAAGATTTTGATATAAATGATGATCTTGATGTCGACATTATAAAACAAGTGCCCGCAGGATTTGGGCTGGGTAGTAGTGCTGCATCTGCAGCTGCTGCCGCAGTCGCATTTGACAGGTTATTTTACCTTAAAATCCAGAAACCAAAAATGATTGAATATGCTGCAGAGGGAGAGATTGCGAGTGCAGGAGCTAGACACTATGATAATGTTTCAGGGGCAATACTTGGTGGTTTTGTTATTGTGCGAACTATTCCAGAGCTTGAATTTATCAAACTAGACCCCCCAAGAGATCTAGTTCTTGTTATTGCAATTCCGACAATAAAAGTATCTAACAGAAAGACAGAAGTTGCAAGAAGTGTGTTACCTAAAGAGGTTCCATTGAAAAGTGTCGTACGTAATGTATCTAATGCCAGCACAATTGTTGCAGGGTTTATTTTAAAGGATATTCGAATGATTGCAAAAGGTGTAGATGATGTCATTGTGGAACCAGCGAGAAAGCATTTGATTCCTAGCTATGATGCCGTCAAAAACAATGCTTTGAAATCGGGAGCACTTGCAGTGACAATAAGTGGGGCTGGACCCTCAATGATTTCATTTTTGGAAACTAGTAAAAATGGAAAGCGAGTCGCCGATTCAATGGCAGCGGGTTTCAAAGAATCTCGAATAAAAAGCAGAATCTTAGTATGCCATCCAAGTAGCGGAGCTAAGGTAGTAGCAGTAGGTAAGTAGAAGTAGAAGTAATATATATTGCTCTTATTTCTTGCCTTTGCTCAAGAAGGCAGACATCATTTTCTCTCTATCTTCATGAGCAAAACATAGCGCCCATCCATAAATTTCTAGTCGAAGTCCAGTATCGATATCTGTGTCGATAGCTTTGTTAATTAACATCTTGCTGACTTTGACAGCGGTAAAACTATTCTTCGTAATTTCCTTCGCAAGAAACATGCATTCTTCTATTAGCTTTTTGTTAAGAGCCTTGGCTTCCTCGTTTGCTCTTTCTTTTTTATTAGATGTGTCTTCTTTAGGCGTTTCTAATTGTAACGGCTCTTCTGGCCCTAAACTAACTACCTTGTTAACCAAACCTATTTGTACTGCTTCCTCTGCTGTAATCATTTTGCCAGTAAAGATCAGTTCTTTTGCCTTTGCCGGACCTACAATTCTGACTAATCGTTGTGTACCCCCCCACCCTGGTGGAATGCCTATCGTAACTTCAGGCTGACCAATTTTGGCATTGCTTGAAGCAATTCGGATATCACAAACCAAAGCTAGCTCACAACCCCCACCTAACGCAAAACCATTAATTGCAGCGATAACTGGTTTTTCTAATCTTTCAATTTTGTTCAGAACCACCTGAGCTGAAGATGCATATTTCTCGGCCTTCATTGGATCAATAGTAACCATATATGCTATATCCGCGCCCGCACAGAAAGATCTTTCACCAACGCCTGTAATAATTACAGCTCTAGTACCTTCGTCGGCACCAACAATATCAATCGTTCGTGATAATTCAGCGATAACTTCTGTGTTGACAGCATTCAGAGCCTCAGGTCTATTAATCTTAATGATCGCAATATCGCCCCGCGGTTCAAGTTGGATGTACTTCATAGTAGACATAGAGAAAATGCAACTATTGTCTAGCAATTAAATCTTATCAATAGAGTAAGATAACTTTTACAATTACGACATATTCTGATAGTAATTATGGGTATTATAATATAAGCAAGCCGATATCCACGGATATAAACTAATTTTAGTTTTGAAATATGGATACTCATTTTTAGTATCCTGATACAACTATATGCAAGATAT
>JBEVTH010000016.1:0-24029 GCA_041156085.1 Candidatus Nitrososphaera maunauluensis | reverse complement strand
TCTTTCTTTATAGTCATGTCTGCCAATCTCATTGCCTAGTGATATCCTCGTGTACCGAATTCTTGTTCCAGAAGAATCTACTCCTCCTCTTAACACAATTTGTACGATAACTTATTTTATCAAATTGTCGAAATTAATGAAATGACATCTAAAAAAGCCTAGTAGAATTTAAAAGGAAATAATTATGCCGTCTAAATCTATTGCGGAGGAAGAATTACAATTTATGGCTGTGAGTAAGACATCAGAGATATGGAGATTTGTATCATCTGCAATACTAAGTATAGTAGATGAAGCATATTTTGAGGCTGGACCAAAAGGCCTTGGTTTCAGATCAATGGATCCATCTCATATTGCGTTAATAGATATTAGCTGGCCTGGTACTTTTTTTGAAAAATATGAATGTCCTTCTACAATAAAGTTTGGGCTTAAAATCTCCGATTTTGCTAAGATAATCAAGAGAATAAATCCCAAAGATTTGGTAGAAGTTAGGATTAATGGTGGTGATAATACTTCCATTAATATTAAAACAACTGGTGGATATATCCGCAATTACAAAATGAACTTACTTACGAGTAGTGATGAAAAATCTTCACCATTGCCAACATTGACATTTGATAGCAAAATGGTTATAGGTACATCTGCATTAGACAAGATCATGACTGATATTCAAGCTATCGCGGATAATATGACTATAGAAACTATTGCTGGAAAAAGTGCAGTAACATTTAGCGGTGCTACTGAAAATGGCAGCGCTCTAGTCGTAATTGATAGTAATAATATCAATAAGAAATCGGATACGCAAGAAGGAGAACAACTGGAAGAAAATCCATTATTACCGGTGCAAGAAGTAACAGTAAAGGAAAATAGTAAATCTTCTTATCATATCGACTATATTTCAAAAATTGTAAAGGCACTTGCTCCGAGTTGTAATATTATTACTTTAGAATACTCATCAAAGAAACCCTTAAGGTTAGAACTTGTACTCTTAAATACACTGAAATTTCAGTTCTTTTTAGCTCCAAGGATTGATAACTAGAAGAAAATTGTTTATATGCTAAACTAGTTTTTTTATGAAATTTTTTTATTGATGGCCTTCATACAAGGACTTTGACCTATTACTTTGTCATAGAAAATGTTGCATGTTTATCACGTGCTGCGTATAACTTTCTAATATTTTTTCATATAGCATTTTTTCACCATGCATTCAAGAAGGCAGACCAAATGCAACTATTGAGCCCCCTCCACCTCTCTCTTTAGACAAGCCTTGAATTTTACCAGTTGGTACAAACATCATCCCATTTCCTATAGATGGTCCAACTACCCCAATTGGAGCATCTAAATGAAACTCCCATAGCTTCTTTCCTGTTTGCTTATCCAATGCCAAAAGTACTCCTGTTTTTACTGTAGATATAATTTTTCTTGGCTGAGTAGTATTGGTAGTAACGTCCGAGTCAATAGTACTCTTTGTTTTTATTTTTTCCATAAAAGGAAAATAACCTGCCAATACTAAGTCATTAGTAACCAGTGGTGAGACCCGTGGTGGAAATGCTGTTGGATATTCCCACTTTGTTTTTCCTGTTCTGATGTCAATAGCATCTATAGTCCCATTATGTAACCCGAGTTCTATTGTATGAGGGGCTGGCACTCTGTAGCCTTTTATTCCATCTGTAAAATAGCTTACACCTCTATTTACAGCGGCGATGTAAAGAGTATCGTTATTAACTGCATGGAAACTGTTTATCCCATATGACCATACCACACCACTTCCTCCAGGCAGTGGAATTGAGTCAGTATTGTATTGCTTTCCTACAGTTCTCGACCATATTGGCTTTCCTGTGGTCGCGTCCATTGCTACTATGTTACCCATTTTATCATGACCTATGACTATTTTCTTTAATGTGTCGTTCTCAAATTTTACCTTAGTAATACTACTTCCCCATGATGTATCCCAATCATGGGTATCAGGTAATCTTATATTCTTAATGACAGTTCCTTGTTCCAGAAATGGTGTTGCCCAAATCAGTCTGCCATTAGTAATATTTACAGCTAACATATGATTTGCATACAGATTAGGTGTTAGTTGCCTTGTCGTTGCATTAAAGTCAGGATGTGGACTTCCTATTGGTATATAGAGAACTCCAGTCTCTGGATCTAAGGAACCATCAGACCATGCTGTTGCACCGGAATTATAAGGACTCTCACCACTGCTTACCCATTGTCCTGTAGTAGTATGGAGATTCCATATTGTGTCACCAGTGGTACGATTGAGTGCAGTAATATTCCCCCGTACTAAGCCTACACCAGTAGGACTATCACCACCAGCCGCTGAACCCACTACCACATAATCCTTCCACACAATAGGTGCAGAAGGAATATTGTAGCCCACTTCAGGATTACCAAGTACTTTTGATTGCCATATCATCTTACCATTTGTTGCATTAATCGCTACTGCTGTCGCATTGTAGGCGGTAGATGCAAATAATTCATCATGATCATAAGTCAAGCCCATTGTAGGACCAGTTCCTGCATCATTTTTCCATAAAATATCACCATTTTTGGTATCAAAAGCTATTATCGTACCATCATAATCTTGAAAATAACCTGTATCGTTTACGATTATAGGTGGATCTTCTATATCGAAATTGTTATTCAATTGCCATTTGATCTGTAGCTCATTTACATTATCCTTTTCAATTTTAGTTTGATTACTACTTCTAGTTCCAAACACATCATGATTAACAGTTATCCAATTATTACGGTTTTGAGGTTCTGTTCCTAGATCTGTCTGTTTGGATTTTGGTAATAATATCAAATTATTGTTATTACTGTGAGCACTAGCACTAACACCATTATTCGAATTAGCAAGTAGTATTACTAACATAGCAAATGAAATAATTATTTTGCGTTTGTTATCAAGATTGAAATAAGCCTTAAGGCGTATATTTGGATGTATAATCATGTATTTGAAACAGTATTTGTAATTTCTTAATCTATCCTCACCGTCCGATTTAATGTTTAACGGAGATATCAAACAGGTACAATCTCGCCTAGTAGCCTATATGGTTTATCTAAAACAGACTGTAGCCTACTCTACTCATAACGTGCGATGTTCTGCTGTATTTACATTCTATACCATGAATGATACTGTTATTAAAAGAGGCTTTATCGATATTTCAGAAAAACCATTTTATTAGATTTGATTAGACATCACCGCAATTTTCAGAATTAGAAATTTTACTGTTTTTTATAGCTTGTGAGGTTTTTATGAACAGACCTAACTCTAGGTTCAATGAACATATTCTAGTTACACGGCTAGTATTGTGGATAACAACAGGAGATGAGGATCAGATGTCCTAGTTTTCTGCTTTTCAAAATTGCATCGTTTTGCTATATAGAGAAAAAATGTTTCAAAAATGTATAGGCTCATCATGTTGAGTCCTTCTAGGACTAGAAATATTAGGTATTTGTGTTAGATCTACATTGTGAAATCTTTACTTATTCTACGTCATGCCAAATCAAGCTGGAAACACCCAGAATTAACTGATTATGATAGGCCTCTTAATAAACGTGGTAAGAATGATGCACAGCAAATGGGAAAGCTCATTAGAAAAGAAAAACTCATCCCTGATCTTATAATGAGCTCATCATCTACAAGAGCTTATGCAACAGCTAAAGCAGTAGCCAAGGCTTGCGACTATAATGAAGAGATCATTTTGTCTAGATCTCTTTATGATGCACCTGACCCTAAGGCATATCTCAAAGCCATTCGAAATCTAGACGATAAACATAGCAGAGTGTTAATAGTTGGTCACAATCCTAGCATTGAGGAACTATTAGAGATACTAACTGGTGAAATTCACATGATGCCTACGTGTTCATTGGCAGCTCTTGACTTGCAGATAGATAGATGGTCATATATAGAAGAAGGTTATGAAATAACCAATGGAAAACTAGCAGGTATATGGTTACCAGAATAACTATTATAAAATCACATCATATTAGAATTATATACAACAAAAATAATAAAATTGAAAAAATGGATTAAAACTTAGGGATGGAAATTTCGCTACTATTATAACAACTATTTTTGGACATTACCGTCATTCTTACCGCTTCAACAATAACATAGGCAAAATCACATTTATTAATTGTAATCAGTAGTATCTATCAACAAAGTAGAAAGACAAAGATAAGACTGTAACGCAAACTTATGTGGATGACACAATCAAATATTTTCATTCAAATATTTTAGGTGGATAGATATAATAATAATAATAATATACGAAATAGAGAAATTACAGTGTGGACAATGCTTAAGCATCTATATATCTGGTAAAATAAGTTCCATTCTAAAGAACAATTATGGCTTTACAAATAGTTCCTGCATATTCTTAGATCAATTTGCAATACCATTACATGAAGAGTTTATCGAAAAATCCAATAATATGATAATGAGTCATAATGTTTCCCAGAAAGAAATAGCAATACAAAGGGCAGCAAGACTAATTCTTGACTATGAACTGCTATTTTGGGATACGATTTACAATCATTCCATATAGTCATCCAACTCTCAGGAAAGATCTACTCCTTCCTCGTATTTATGAAGATTATAATATCTGACTCCTTAACTTTATTTGCCTTTCTATAAGGATTTGTTTTGTAATCGTTCACACAGGACAGTCATCAAACGTGCACTTCATGATTTACGATAGTTAAAAGTGCAGCGTTCTTTGCAGCAAATTCTGCTATTCTTACATCCTCGATAGCACTGCCTATTATAATAACGTCTCCATCTTCAGGTTTTAATTTTTTAACTAAAAGTTTGGCAAGATATGGTTCTTTTGCTAGGGAATCATCTTTAGTTGTACCAGGAATTACAAATTTGTCATCTTTAAATAACAAAGTCGTAGCACCTTTTGCTCCTATTTTTATTGCAGCATCTCTCTGTTCTATTCCTGATTTGATAGCAAACCCATATTGTTTTAGCAAAACGGCATAGTTGAAATTACTTAGCGTCACTGAGGATTTTGGTATACTTGTTTCTGCAGGAATTGAGGAAAGCAGTCCTGAAAGCATTGTCATTCCTTTTTCTGTCAATCTTGTGCCACTGTTTGTGGCCCCTATCAGACCTTTCATTTTCAGATGTTTTAGTAGTGTCCTAATGGCACCTTCGCCAAGTGACAACTCTTTACCTAGTAGATGTCTGCTCACATGTCCTCTCTCATTCATAAGTTGTAATACTTTGAAAAGATGAACTAAATTAAAAGAAAGTACTCTACTTGGAGCATATCTGCTTGCAATTTTTGCTAATGCTTTAACATAGATATGTATGACATCTCACCTTTGCACGTAGCTAATCATCTAGCATTTAGAATTTAATTCTATATGATGATATTAGCGTGCAGGATAAACCACCCTAGACTTTATCTATAATACCAGATGGGATAAGATGGGATTATCCAGAGCACGATATGCATCAATATGGTTTGAAGGATATTCTTCTTCTATGGTACAGGCATTTAGTTCTAACACAGTTTCCTTGCTATCAAACATAACACCTAACTTTGGCTCAAACAACGCTTTCATCTCCTTTATCAGTTTGATGGCGATGTCCTATGTTGGGGCCTGTGATTCATGTATAGTTCATTTTCACGCCAAAGGCAAGTTGCAGCAGCTCCACTTCAATTCTTATAATAATACATCAGAGTTAGCTTTATGCGTTTGCAACTGGACTAGCAAAATGGTATTGGAAAAGACGGAGGGAGTATTGCCATATTTGACAAACTAGTAACAGCACTGTATTAGACAGAGTCTATATCATATAAGGATATTTTTGATGCCTTTAGACTAGCTTTGAAGTTTTATCATTTTGAACAGAGTAGCATTGAATAACATTTACCATTAACTATCAGAAACTTGCATTTTTGGTGTTAGTGCAGTATTATTATTATTTGTCCTATTTCTCCTTATCATAATCGCAAATCCTATAGATGAAGCTGATAATATTGCAGCGGTAAGAAATATCAGATTATATGCTCCGCCACTCGGAAACGCTGCTGTCGTTCCACTTATTTTCAGTATTTGTTGTTGGGACTGCATAAATGTTCCAGCAATTGCAGGACCTATTGCACTTCCTATAATCCTAATCAAACTGGTCATTCCAGTAGAGATTCCCATAGATTGCGCTGGAGTTGCTAGTATTATTGTATTCATAACTCCTACAGCAGCAAATGATAAACCTATACTTACAATTGCCAAATCTATAGACACTAATAATTGAGTTGAATGTAATGCATAGATAGCAAAGAATCCAATTGTAGTAATAATAGTTCCTGCTATCATGGGAGTTTTTGATCCCATCTTAGAGACTATGAATCCTGATGTAGGACCAAATATGAGCAGGATGATTGAAAATGGAATTTGAATCTTTGTAGCTTCGATTACACTATCACCAAATCCCAGAGGATGAGGAGATCTAGCAAGTATCGGTATAGTTTGCATCACTAAAAACATAGTCATTCCAATCATTAGCATAATCATGTTACCATATAGTATTGTTCTATTTGCCATGAGTCTAAGATCAAGGAGTGGTGATGATGCTCTTCTTTCTATTAGTATAAAGCCAATGAATGAAGATGTTCCAAGTATTGCAAAAGAGATTGTTATTATGATAGAATGAGCATTACTCTCAGTAAGAGAAGATGAAGTAACTGAATTTTGTACTTGTGATGGTTGTAAGAATGTAAATACAAGCAAAACTGAGACTATGGCAACTGCGAGGGTTATTGTACCTTCTATATCAAAAGGAGCTCTTTTGATTTTTTTATTTTTAATACCATTATTATTGTTATTCTTTTTGTTTAGATCTAAGTAGCTGCCATGTCTTCCTATACCATTTTTTTGTTTTTCTCTTTGTTTTTCTTGTATTTTACGATCTCTAATTGAATAGCTGTTGTTATCATTAGTAACATCGTATCTGTGATCTTTGATATTAACAAATTTCCAAATTGCAATTAAAAGCGCTATTGAAATAGGAATTACAGTAATGAATGTTGTATGCCAACCATAATACTGTATAATGCCGCCGCCAACCACTAATCCTATTACAGAACCACTAGCATACATTGATGTAATAATTCCTTGACCTATCGAAATTTTATTTCGAGGAAATTGAGATCTTATCATAGTATAGGCAATAGGAAACATACCCATCCCTACGCCTTGAAAAGCTCTAGCAATTAACATAATATAAAATGTGTTTGAAGATGCTGCAACACTAACCCCTATTGCATAAATAATCATTATTATCAACAATATTTTTTTCCTACCATGTATATCTGATAGCTTGCCTGCAATAGGAGTCATGACAGCCCCTGCTAAAAGGTACATAGTTATTAGCCAAGATGATGTATTATAAGAAATATGAAAATCCCTTATCAGATCTGGAATAGCTGGTATTAGCATAGTTTCAGCATAGGTCACCATTGTTGCAATTAGACTGAGAATTGCTAACACTTTCCAAGCATTGATAGATATTTTCTCTGATTTTTCTGATAACGAAACTGATTTTTGTGATTTTAAGTTTCTATTTCCAATATTACTTATATTGCCGTGACGACCATTATCGTTATTCTTGTTCCACATGTTTATTTCAGTTCCTTAAAAGGTCTAAATTCTCTTTTTGAATATGAGTTATCTGCTAGTGTAGATTCAACAGCGCAATTATTGTCCTTAGTATATAATCCATAATGACTTACGAGGTTGTCATTGATCCTCTCCATAACTTGTCGTGTTGTTTCTAATTTATTGTCAGGGATGTCTTTAGTCAATATTTTCCTAATTGAAAGAACACATGAATATATCGGATCCAGCAACGCTTCAGCTTTTTCCGTAAGGTATAATCTATTAATTCTTCTATCAGAAGGATCTGGCTTTCTTTTGACTAGTTCTTTTACTTCTAGTCTATCAATTAACGGTATAAGAGAGGATGTGTCCAAACCCAATTTGTCAGCAATTTCCCTCTGAGTAATTCCATTTTGTGTGGTAAGAGTGTTGATGACTCTCCATTGTGCCATAGTTACGCCAACTTTATCACGTAACTCCAAATCAAACGCATGTTGAATAGTTCTAGAAGCTAGAACAATTTTACGGCTAATGTGGTTTTCATAGTTAAGATCATCACATTTGCTGTATCTAGAGATCATTTGATATCCAATTAATTTATACAACATTATATAATATAAAGCTATATGCATTTTGATGCCACGAAACTGTCTAAAGGTCCAAAGATAACTTACAAGCAATGAAGTAATATAGTAATAACAATAATCAGGAACAAGTCAGAATTTGCCAACAAATATAGAATGTCCAAAATTAGTTATTGAATTATAAAACGCGATAAACCATGAAAATAGTTTTTTAGTGGAGATAGCAGTAATTCTGGAACTAATCCATAACTCTTAGACTTAATTTTTTTCTGGCAATTCCCTTCCATTTGATTATTTTTGCAAATCGTTCTTCATAAGCAAATATATCTAGACTCTAAAATAAGCCACCCAGTTAGTCTGCCTTCGTATTTGACAACGTTTGAATTATCTGAGTTATCGTTAGTAGTTATTACTGTTAGCTGTCGGCTGCTGCAATATTAAGACCATAAGCAAAAATCCCGTTGTAAAATACTCTCTTTTTGGATCTAGAGCATTAGCAAATTGAACTGTATGACATTCATTTAGCATTTGGCTATCCAAATCCAGAATGCAATCTAATTTATTACCATCTGTTGCATTAGGACAGACATTTCGATCCATATCATTTGTTTGATTTTTTGAACAATTTTACAGCCTTTACGCTTGTATTAATACATAAAAGGAATATTGACCAGGCGACTATGGCTGCTAACATAGAAGCCTGATAAGGTTCGATATTTCGCTGAAGCAAATAGTATTGAATTGATATCTTCGATGCTGAATATATTAGCTCAGAAATTGAAAATGCTGCAAGAAGTTTCTTAATATCTCTTTTTATCTGTCTGGAATCCTTCTGGCCTGTTATTGGATGAACGTATTTGTATTTGTTATCTAGATAGAAAAGCATGGCAAATAGAGGAATATATACTCCGTATTCAACAGACAGAGTAGTTACAGCATTGAGCAAATTGTTACTATTACTATCAGCAACTAGTTGTTGTGCTGCATAAAGTTGAGTAAAGATAGATCCTGCAAAGAATGCAGCTATGCCAGAGAGAATTAAATTTTTATTAAAAAGTATGATATTTTTATATTTGCGATAAAAATTGAGATATTCGCTTAGTTTGAAATTAGTCATATTTTTATAACAAGAACTATTGACCGATAGCCAATATCAATATCACTATCAACGGACCTCCTTTCCTACGTATCTCTGTACGCCTTGTTGGACACATTAAGAACTACAACTATCATTCCGTTTATTTGGACTAACCTATTTAGCCTACGCCAGCAGCATCTATCTATGACTGTATTCCACTGTCTTATGAGAATTTAATGTTTCAATCCTATCAAAGTTCTGCCACATATACTACAGCGAAATATTTACGATTTGAAACTGTAGCCATTACTAATCATCTCTATATTTAGACAAAGAAATAGTTATGCTTAATGTTAATAGAAACGGTATTCTATTTTGTGAAGATTCAATACTTCCCTTAATGTTTGTTTGATGATAAGCATAATAATAGATCGTTCCAAATATTCTAAAGCTATATTAAACAAATCTCATTTAACACCTCTGATTGACATTACCATATTCTTCAGATATTACTGCTAATGATATTCGAGAAGGAGACATCGAAACAGTATGGTCCGAAGGAGGTTTGATGCTACGTTTATGTTCCAGACATAGAATGAATGCAAGAAATGAAAATCCCACTGATTATGACATTGAGCAGCTTCGGACTGTTCATTATCCTAGCTATAATGACAGTAATTATTTCAATAGAGTGATACAGGAATTAGCCAACCGACACATGGACGAAATACGAGTTGATGGAGATGTTGTTAGATTGACTAGACATGCCCTTGATAAGACTTGTCAAAAATATGATAAAACTTACCAAAAAGATTTTAAATATTGATTAGCGTTTAGTCTCCATTCATGCTTAAGTTGAACAAAGTCTCATTACAATAATAACTCTATTTACGATTTCGAGTATTTATAATTCATTTTTTGGTGCTTCTTTTGCTTCCTTTTCTCGTCGTTGTTTTCTCCTTCTTTGTTTTGATACTCCTCTTCTTCATTTTTGCTAAAGGAATAGTTTTGCGGCGGCTACCACGACCAGAGCTTCTTTCTTGTAATAGCTTTATTTGGGATTGTAATGACTCGACTGTATCTGATAACCTACTCAGCTGAATAGAGTGTGATTTTAATTGTTCGTATATATTGTCATCATCTTCTGCATCAGCTTCTTCTGCATCTGCTTCTTCTTCATCTTCCTCCACTAGCGGAGTTTCAGAATTTGAATTAGGATTTTTAACTACAGTTATTATCTCTTCTTTGACTATCCCTACGGGTAGAGTAGACCCATCATCATCTTCTACGGCTCTTTCTAAAGGTGTTTTTAATTGATCATTGTTACTGTCCAGCTCATTATCGTTGTCATCGAATATATCTACGTCTTCAATCTCTTCATTATCTTCAGACATACCTTTGTCGGTTTTATGTGTATGCACAATACTTAAAATCAGTTTGGTATGCAATCATCACCATATCTTTCTTTGTCTGAAGGATTGGCTAGAGATCTGATATGGAAGCAAGTACTTCATTTCTGCTTCAGTTTTTCATTATGAAATGAATTTGCAAACGCAAAAAATAACAATAGTACATACATTGCATATGATGCAATTCCTATCGAGTTTGAATGGTATATATAAACAGAAATGTTAGCAACGATGTAGATATAGCATCATAACGATCTTCGTTATAATTATAATTCTGAATAGATAAAACAGAATATAATATTAGAAGACAATCTACAAATTGTTAAATTTGATAGAAAAATGTTTGATTTAATGTTTAAACAATACAAAACAATCATACTTGGAATAGCCAGCTGTGCTGTACTTCTAGCGTCATTTTATGTAGCTTCTGTAGGCTTTACTCAGAAGGCATTAGCACAGAACACAACATCTAATACTAGCGGCAGCAAGATGACGAGCATAAGCAACGCAAAAAATGCGTCGAAATCACCAGCTGCTGTAGGTGGAAATATAACATCTCCTACTCCAACAACAGCTGCTCGTAACATGAGCACTGGAGCAACCGCAGCGAACATGACATCAGCAAATGCGACAGGCAAATAATCAGGATTACGAGGGCTAAAGATAGCCTTCTCATTTTTTAAATAGTAACAATAGCATAGTGTCTTGCAGAATTAGGAATAATTAACCACTCACATAAGCAGATAGCCATTCTTTTCTGATGCTGAGCAGTAGCATTCTTTCGTTGGTATTTGATGGAATACCGAAGGTCTAATAGGGAAATAATTATATAAAATACTAAGCTTTTCACATTATCAGAAAGACGTGATTAGATAGGTTATATAATCTCTAGTTGATAATGTGGTCACGAAAGAGTATATGTATCCACAAACAAAAATTAAAAGAAAGAGAATTTCTGAAGTACTGGCAATTATTGCAATGGTATTGTTGCTAACATACATTGCTGATGTATCTGTAGCGAAGGGAAATAGACAAGGCTTCTTACCAATGAGCGCAGCTCAAAGAGGAATGGTTTTTGGGGGATTTCCAATAATTTTGTTCTTTGTCTCTTTTGGAATAGGATTCGGAGAAAAGACAAAGATAACGACCATTTTACTCATCGTGGGTGGTGCAATTATTGGAACATCAGTATTGGGAACATCAGCGATGACGAAAGGAGGATTGGCAGCAATTCAAGGTTCATTTCTGGTTGTAATTATACTAGGGTATATTATCATGGGACTTGGAATACTCAGAGCAATTCAGAAAAAGTAAACATTTTCAGGATTGAGGTCGCGTATTATTTGTCGCTCTTGTACTTTTTCATGTTCTGGGTGGGCTTAACTTATCACTGTGTTACAAAAGATCTTTTTAAGAGACAAGGATAATTATTTTTTTATTTAGTATTTCAAGGATTTCATTGAAATGAGAGTCGTTACTTTAAAGCGATTTAAAACGTATGATGACCATTGTGGCTGCTCATAAATTTTGCACCGATATATTCTAACTTCTATTGGTAGGTATTTTGGTATGACACATATCTAAAATTGTTGATATAATAGTTATAAGAATTATTATTATTGATTATTTGAGGCCTGCATCTTTCGGATCAGCTGATACATATTGTTATGACATTGACATTCGCAAATTTTTGTTATTTTTGAACCACTAATAACTTCTATGATATTGCCTTCACATAAACCATGCTCGTTTTGGATACACTTTTTTGATTTATTCAATCGTGTATTACCTTTAGTGAAACTTACGTTATTTACCTAATATAAAAACTAAATTCAGAGGTGTTTGGGATTTCTTTAACGATAATACAGTCACAACAAGTGTTCATCAGAAATAACAACTGCAGACAAATACCGCCACATCTACATACAAACAGCATTAGCAAGATCTAGTGCGACTCCTCAGACGCTGGAATGTAGCAGTGGCTCCCTTTTCTTTTTTGTCTAGTTAGACAAATTGCCAATGATAATAGTAATGATGAAATAATAATACATTTTTCATAACTTATCACTTAAAGAACACCACAATCCTATAATAATAACTTTTAGTTGTTGTATTATTATGGATATAAAGTATTGCCAAAAATCAATTTATGTCCTCTGATGATTGCATTGCTGTAGACCTTCTAATATCTGTCCTGCTTGGTCGGAAGTTAGTTTAAGATCTATTATCTGTCTTATCAGGGCCATAATATCATCTTGTAATTTCTTTACTTTGTCGTTTGTGTTTACATCCTCAGTCATATTCTTAGACTTCATATCAAGTACAGGTTCAAAGATTCTTTTACTTTTGTTAACAATAATTATGATTTTTTAAAGATTATATAACATATTCTATATTTAGCTTAGTTCATGCTTACCAGCCGAAAATATAGGCTTATTATTAGTTAATCATAGTTATTCGTAACGGATCAAAAGCACAGCTTAGTAAAGCAAAATAATATGATATGAACTATTAATACCGTATTGATAGAGCGGGAAGAACAGCAGGAACTATCATTTTCAGGCAGATCACAAAACTATTGTGTATGTTTTGTTAGCATGATAGATTCTGCTGACATTACATTTGAAGTCAATAATGCAGAGAAAGTTAGAATGTATTATTCAATGTTTGTTAACACGATTGCTGCAATAGCAAGAAGCTTTGATGCAAAGATAATAAAGAATACAAATACCAGTCTTTTATTTTATTTTCCAAAAACATCAGATTCTACCAACAAGTCTGCTTTCAGAGGTGTTATCGAGTGTGGTATTGCAATGATAGTAGCAAACGATGTTATCAATGCAAAATTAAGACAGCAAGGAGGAGCAACAAGATTGCCTCCTCTTTACTACAGGATTAGCGCGGACTATGGTAGACTAGAAATGGCTAAGTCAATAACATCTCCAAACGCTGATGATTTATTTGGTTCTACTATGAACATTTGTGCAAAAATAAACTCCATGTCGCCTCCAAATGGGATGGTAATAGGAGGCGATCTATACCATATTATAAAAAAATCTTCCTCTTCTCTTTTTGATGATCATCACGTTGATGGCAACCGCTTTGATTTTAAAGGCCGAGGACAATACTCCATTACTGGCTTCAAGCATAAGTATCCTGTATATTCTGTATTAATAAGAAACAAGGATAACAAGTATGATATCAATATCTTAAACATAGACAAGCAAATTCCTCAAATCATGGAAATACATCAGGATTCAGTTACTGCTCCAGCAAACGACGCTTTGAAGATAAAGACTCAGTACTACAACAGACCTAACCAGTATTATCAACAACAAAATGAGAGGGAAGAAGAGCAACAAGAGCAGAAGCATCCACCTAATATAATGCTGGTAGATGACGAACCCGACATGCTCTTAACTTATAAAACATTCTTGTCTTCAGAGAATTATAACATAGACGCATTCACGGACGCTCAAGAATCACTGCATCAATTTGCACAAGTGAATCCTTCCTACTATGACTTGGTAGTAATGGATGTAAGAATGCCTGGTTTAAACGGACTTCAACTTTATCATAGGCTCAAAGCAATGAATCCAAATGTCAAGATTCTTTTCTTATCTGCTCTTGATGCAGCTGAGGAGATGATAAGTGTATTGCCAGGCATGAAATTAGATGATGTTATCAGAAAGCCCGTGGATCAAGAGCAGTTCCTAAAGAAGTTAAAATCAGCACTTCAATGATATCTGTTTTAGATATTCTGAATTCATAAACAAATAGAATCAATGGGAAACTCATGTTCTCAACATGAAGAAGTAACTACCAAGCATCCTTAAAGACAGCGCTTCTGCATTTCTTTAAATCTGAAAGATATTTTTTATTGATCGACCGTAGACTTCTCATGCTCTAAGAAACGACGATTGTGCTCCTAAAGCTGAAGCTAGCTTTCAAACGATGGGAAGTTATGACAATAGAGACTGAATTGTCTAGTCAACAGCATATTAATGCATCAATTAGTATTACTAGTATGTCTCTTTCAATAACTGGAATTCATGAGTTACCTTAGCAGCCATAAATTTTTTGGTCGCTTCTTAAATCTAGCAATGCCAATGATAATGTATATATCATATGATAAAATGATATCCTAAAGAGAAAAAAAGGGTAGATTGAAGTTACTTAGTAGTTGCAAGGTATTTTTGATGCTCCCGCATTCCTTACATTATTTTCATCTCAGTTTACAACATTCCACAATACATATTACAGTATCAGCAAAATTTGAGTTCAATTAGAGACGTAACAATTATGCATTGCGATAGCAATACTCAACCATATAGAAAAAATCATTCTAGAGACAGCAGATAATTACATAGGATCTCGCAATCACTATTTAGATTGTAACTCTTATTCAGAACAGATAACTAATTGATCTTGTTTTTCTTACTTCGCTATATATTGGTTTGTAAGTTACAAATTCTTCAAGCTAAAAGCACCGGCTCTCCTATATGTTTGTATTATTATCTTCGGTAACAACTATGTCCCACCTGTTGTAATGACATAGAAAAATAATAGATAATAAAGTAAATATTATCTATATTTACTTGTTGAAGAATGGTTGTTGTGGAGCAGAGAAGAATGATGACCACGCTCTTGCAACATTGCCATTAAATTCTGTTACAGCATCAACTGTTCTATTATAGATTCTCAGGTTCTCTCTTGCAGCATCTAACGCATTGATTGCTAGCTGATTGTTGATGCCTACTGTCCTCATTGTATTGTTAGTAATCTCGTTTGTTTGTTTTGCAAATTGATCGGAGTATGGTACAGCTACTGGTGAAATTTTCATGTTAGCTACAAATTGTTTTTGAGCTGAAACTGCATTCTGTATGATATTTTTTGTCGTTTGGATGTAATCTAACTGAAGGTTAGATAGTGATTGTGAAAATTGTGGTTGAACCTTTGCCATTTCATCTACTGCTCTTACAAGATTTTCTTTTAATGTATCATAAACATCCTGCACATTATTTGTAGCGGTTGTTTTGTCTGTCATTTTTATTAACATTGATTATTAACACGTACTATAATATAAACATTGGTAATCAACGGTAGTAATTGCCATTCAAAACCAAAGCGATTTCATATGATCACTAGGAAAGATTGCAAAATCTGCAGCAGAAATACTGCAAATAATAGTTAAAGTGGGGTTAACTAAGAAAAAAATACAATGTACTCTAGAAATCGAGAAATAGCCACCACTAGTTGTGATGAGCCAGAACATTTTGTACTACTTGGAACGTGTTTTAGAGAAGTTTTAAAAAGAATTTGACCGTTATGTGTCTCATGACACACTTTTCACAAGATAGACAACGAAGTCATCTATCTAAAAGATGGTTCTTTTAAATGTAGGCTAGAATCGCTAAATTTGCATTATGTGATCTCTGCCCCAATATAATAAAACCCTCTGCGTGAACAAGGGAGAGTGCGCAAATCTTCTAAGAAAGATTGAGATCTATATGATATGACGACGCAGTAATAAATCTTAGATACCTGACTCTATCATATATTCACATGATCTTTTTTCCCGAACCTCGAGCACCGAAACTTCTTGTCGATACGAGGAAGGATGTAAACCTATGACTGCAACAATAAATCAATGGCCAGAACTGCCATTGGCGCAGTGGAAGGACACTTATGACACTCTCCACAGATGGACCCAGATCGTCGGCAAGATCCGGCTCGCACTCACGCCGCTTCAGAATCACTGGTGGAATAGTACTTTGTATGTTACTCCTCGCGGACTCACTACGTCCACCATGTCATACAATGGTCGACTCTTTCAAATAGACTTTGATTTCATTGCTCATCATCTTCTCATAGAGGCGACTGACGGTTCTGTCAAGACAATAGCTCTCCGATCGCGCTCAGTATCTGAGTTTTATCAAGAAACGATGGCAGCTTTGGCATCGCTTGGGATCCATGTATCCATCTGGACTACGCCAGTAGAAGTGCCGGATCGAACACCATTCGAGGAAGATCAGAAACATGCATCCTATGATCCCGAGTATGCGCAGCGATTCTGGCGCATTCTAGCGCAGGTCAGCCTCGTGTTTACGGAGTTTCGTTCTCGATTCACCGGCAAGGCGAGCCCTGTACATTTTTTCTGGGGAGCTTTTGACCTGGCAGTCACTCGGTTTTCCGGACGTACGGCTCCGCTGCACCCGGGTGCACCAAACTGTGCCCGTTTTGTGATGGTAGAAGCCTATTCACACGAACTAAGTAGTTGCGGTTTCTGGCCTGGTGGTGGACCTATTGATGAACCGGTTTTCTATGCCTATGCGTATCCAGAGCCTGATGGCTTCAAAGACTATCCCATCCAGCCTTCGGAGGCATTCTACCATACGGAGATTCAAGAGTTCGTGCTGCCCTATGATGTAGTGCGTACCGCGAAGTCACCTGAGGAGAACTTGCTGTCTTTCATGCAGAGCACCTATGAAGCAGCATCAACGCGTGCAAAGTGGGATCGACTTGCACTAGAACGCCAGTAAGTGGTATATAGATATCAACTCGCTCAGTTTGAACGAGCACAGATGCCATGCTGTTTATTAGAGAGTGAGAAAGAGAATAATGGTTCGGAAAATCGAGGGTCTAATCTTTTAGGTTAGATAGATAGTTGGAAAAAGTACCTTATTAACAATAGGTTAATAGTGGGCAGTTATGATAAAGGCTTTATCTTAGCTACCTTATCCTATCCTATGAAATTCAAATAGATGATTTGGCTATGCCAGATAGAAATCCAATGCATATAACAGGTGCAATCTATGGTCTTGCTCCTGCTTCAAACAAGATAGTTTCAAAACAGACAGGTCAGTGGAATACATTTGAGATTCAAGTAATAGTCTAAAGCCATACCTTTATTCTAAATAACAACATCGTAACAGAGTTTGTTCGAAATAGATCACTAGAGGGATATATTGGTTTACAGAACCACGATAGCAATCACAAGTATCATTTAGGAATAATAGAATAAGAGACTTAAATTGTCTTATGATTAGGTTCAAAGAGATTGTAACTTATCTAATACAGCATTAATCAAAAGTAGATCATCAGTTAAGGATCTTCTCTTCCGGAGTATCCTATATTTTAGGACACGTCTATAGTTAGCAGAGTATTTTTGATCTAGCTTGTAATTAGACAATTCTAATAAATCTTTAAGAAACTGACGTTCCTTTATACCTATACAACTCATAGATTAATATTCTAAATTCCTCATTGGTATATATATTATTACGTGATAATGTAATCTTATAGCAAGATATTACTTATATAGGTAATACATATAATGAACATCTTATAATAGATATTACGAGATTCCGATAATAAAGACATTATTATCCATACATTACTCCT
Organism: Candidatus Nitrososphaera maunauluensis; assembly: GCA_041156085.1. Lineage (GTDB taxonomy): Archaea > Thermoproteota > Nitrososphaeria > Nitrososphaerales > Nitrososphaeraceae > Nitrososphaera_A > Nitrososphaera_A maunauluensis. The sequence continues at coordinate 5,931 of JBEVTH010000016.1, read as the reverse complement.
TCCCTGTTTCGCGCTGAAGCTTGTCCCTGTTCTAGCTCTGATAATGACTGAACAATCTTTTCCATTCTCTTTTTTAGACTTACTCCTTGCTCCCTAAGTTGTTGAGTATCTATTTTCAAGCTTTCTTTACCCGTAACTTTATTTAGTGATTCTATTAGGATAGCTGCTCCGTCTGGATCGGGTATCTGACTTGCAGTGGGGATAATTAAAGCTTTAGAAACAATACCATTTGATAAACAAGACGATAGAATTCCACCAGCTATTCCTCCTATAAAAGCAGTAGTCTGATAAACATTACCATGATCATCCTCTTTTTCTTCTTTGTCTGCTATTTTGGATTTATTATCGTGAATAAGATTTGCGGCATCTGCTTTTCTACCATCGCTTGACAAAATCATAGGGATTCTATTTGGATCTGGCAATCCTTCTATCGCGATGCCGTCCAATACTATAACTTCTTTCACTTTATTATTTAGAGCCCATTTCATAACAGTATCTAAAACAGAATACATCCCCTGAATGATTATGGGGGCTTCACATACAAGCACGCAAACATTTCCTTCATCGTTTGAATATAATCGGAATGGGTGCCTGAGCTTTCCTTCAGCATAGATGACGCCTGGTACTATAAACTCTGATTCAACACATGCTATTTGGTTCATATGAAGTTTGTTAATAATATAGCTAGTACTTATCGAACCAACTAGTCCCGGCCCAGGAAAGCCAGCAATAAAGATAGGAGAATTTAGTTTTTTCTTTGCTTGTACTATTTTGGCCAAAGGTTTAACTCTGGTCTTGACTTCTGTCACATAATGTTGATTTATCAGCTTTTGATATGATCTTGACTTATTGTTCTTTGGCAATATCAAGATCTATACTTATAGAATACACATAAACTTTGCCACAAGTTTGCTGCCCTTTTCTTTATATCACCTGCAAGTACAATAGATATAGGTGAAAGCAATGTTCCTGTAAGAAATATTAGATTATATGACTGAGATGTTGGAAATGACTCACCACTACTGATTCCTTTAACAAAAACTTGATTTGCTTGCATAAATATTCCTGCTATGACCGGTCCAACTGAGGTTCCGATTAAATAAATAAGAATAGTCATTCCAAGCGGTTTGTATAGGTATGAATTATTTCCTCTACTCAACCTGACGTACTTTAAAGTAGTAGCGCTGTTCGGAATTTTATATTTGAGATATTGATATATAATACACAAAGATCATGAGAATGTCTAAAAATATGAAAACAGCAGGGCAGAAAGAAAGCAAAGATAATATCGAAGACAAAGGTGTCTTTGGCATACATCATGTAACTGCGATAACGAGTAATCCACAGAAAAATATTGATTTTTATACTAACAACTTGGGACTTCGGTTTGTAAAACTAACAGTAAATCAAGATGACCCAACTTCATACCATCTTTATTACGGCGATGAGATAGGTCGGCCGGGAACGATTCTTACTTTCTTTCATTGGCCAAACATACCTAAAGGACATCGAGGAACTAGTGAAGTGACTTCGACATCTTTTTTGATTCCTGATAATTCCATAAATTATTGGATAGATAGATTTAAGACCAAACATATAGAATTTAGTGGACCGTACAGACGTTTTGATGATGAGCAAGTAATGACACTAAATGATCCTGATGGGCTAGGATTAGAACTCGTAGCACATAAATCCGCACAAGATAGAAATGAAAATGTATGGAAAGAAGGTCCTGTTCCTGTTGAACACGCCATTAGAGGTTTTTATTCTGTAACTATATCAGAAGAAGGATATGAAAATACTGCTTCTGTTTTGACTGATGAATTGGGATTCATTTTGACTCGTCAGGATGGAAGCCGCTTTCGCTATGAAATTCCTGCATCTGTTGCTCAGGGAGAAGTAGGAGGAGGAGCTAATATTGTTGATGTTCTTTGTCTACCATATACACAACAGGCCATTATAGGGATTGGATCAGTCCATCATGTGGCATGGCGTACAACTACTGATGAACGACAAAAGCTCTTGCGCCACAATATAATTAAAGCTGGATTAAACGCAACTCCTGTGATAGACAGATTTTATTTTCATTCTGTGTATTTCCGTGAACCAGGTGGTGTACTTTTTGAAATCGCTACTAATCCACCGGGCTTTGCGATCGATGAAAAAGCTGATGAACTCGGTACTCATTTAGTGCTTCCTCCTTGGATTGAATCTATGCGTAAGGACCTTGAGAAAATCCTACCTCCCGTGCATTTGCCTAAAAAAGAAAAGGAGGAAAAACTTGTAAGGAATCAATCTGGTAATGAGGAGGAGAACCATAAGTAGATGGATAACAAAACCCAACTTGGATTCATCCATCATTTTATTCCATCAAGTAAAAACGAAGAAAGGCCAAAAGGAAAAACTCCCCCTGCCACTCTCCTTTTACTTCACGGTACTGGAGGAAATGAAGAAGACATGATTCCTTTGGGACAGCAAATAGATTCAGAGGCAGCCATACTTAGTCCTCGAGGAAAAGTCTTAGAGAATGGAATGCCTCGATTCTTTCGACGACTAGCTGAAGGGGTTTTTGATATGGAGGACCTGAAATTTCGTACTTATGAACTGGCAGATTTTCTTGAGCGGGCATCTAAGATTCATAGATTTGATTTACAACGCTTGGTGGCAATAGGTTATTCAAATGGTGCAAATATAGCAGCAAGTTGTCTGTTACTTCGACCAGATATTCTTTCCTATGCTGTTCTATTTCGCCCTATGGTACCGATTGTACCAGAGCCGTTGCCAGATCTTTCATCCAAACACATATTCATATCGGCTGGATTGCATGATCCAATAGTCCCAATACAAGAAACTGAGAATCTTTTCAATTTACTAAAAAAGTCGGGAGCAGATGTATCAATAAATTGGCAGAACTACGGACATGAATTGATTCTAGAAGAGATTAGAAAAGTCAAAGATTGGCTTCGAAGTATGTTCACAGCCTAATCTGTAACATAGATCACGACAGAGCATTTTTTAGGGAAAGGGCTGACAAATGGATTATTAAAAAGATTTGACCTCCGATCACAAAGTGATTTTTGTAAGCCTTGGATTGTGGTGGACGAATATCCAAACTGAAACTACACTAGATCAATCGTCTTGAGTTTAAAGTTAGATGCTGTGAATCATCCAACTGATGTTATTTGTTGTGTTGAATTATTTGATTATTACTGGTTGTAGTGTGGTGGTGCAAAAGATGTTGTTGCTGTTATGGGTATTAACGTTATCAATAACATCAACACAACTATACGTAGCAATGATAGAATATAAATAAGAACAAGAATATAAGTAATCATAGCATGGTTTCAATAAAAAGAGCTGTTATTTTTGGTGCTATTCCAGCAATCGTAGTAGCAATAATATTAATCTCCGTAGCTGCATTTTATACTAAGGAAGTTTATACTGAAATAGATATCCAAGCACCCAAACAACATGTATGGATGATTATGACGAACAATACTACAACAGAATTGGGATTAAAACAGCATGATTTTGATAATATATACCACTATAACAACATACCAACTTACTACCACTATTACGTTCCATCTGTAATAGAGCAAGATTTGAACTCCATATCATATAATAGTACTGCCATATTGCCAAATCAAATGTCTTAGTTACATTATTATGCAACAGATACGTAAGAATTTGAAAAATATTAATGAATCTTGAAATAAATTTATTACTTCTAAACCCATTCTGTAGTTGACCTTTTTTACTGGCACCACGAGGTCTTGCTACTGTTACCATATTTACGCAGACTTGGGTAGCACCAATATTTGGCCAACCATATTTGGCATGTGTATGTGACAATTAATATTCAAGGTGGACAAGCAAAGGATTGAAGCCAAACCTAGAACATTTGTTAATGTCTCACCAAATGTTTTGCATAGTTTCAAAAATAAAACTAAAGAGGTTGTAAACTAATAATTATACTATCCCCACTAGGATTGGAGTAACTTTTTGTAGAGGCAGGTTTGGAAGTTTCAAACATCAATATAAAGCCGCAGTAGCTAATTTTTTGGCCATAATAATCAAGACATCTTAACAGATTCTTAATAAAAAATAGAGAAGCTACCATGGGACGTCATTAGGTATAGGATTTGCAGATATGACTTTTATCTTTGAAATATGTAGCGGAACATCTTTAATGAAGGAATTGAATTTGACTACGGGTACTACAGGGACACCACCAACTAATCTTATATCCATGGAGTAAAGAGTCAGTATAACAGGAATAGCATGAGAGATCTTTTTTCTTATTTGAAGTAATAGAACTGATGTCCTCTGAGCTTGCTTTCTTGCATAAGAAGATATCAATGAGAGGTTGTTTCGTTTCCAGTGCTTACAATCAACTACAATAGCTAATCGAGAATCATAATTGATCCCAACCACATCAATTTGCATTCTAGATGGCTTGGAAAAATTCAGATTGCACTCAGCAACATATCCGGACAAGTTAAGAAGTTGTGAAGCAAACGCTTCAAAATCCTGCCAACTTAAAGATTTTGAAATCATTTCTATATCGGTTCCACTTTGGAGCGCAAGTACTGCAAGTTTCATCCTGTCCTCGTTTGAGAATGAATAGCAATGTCTGAAGCTTTCGCCTATCCCATTTTTGACCAAATAGTCTAAAACATATCTTGCCATTGTCTTACCTGCGATTCCGGATTTAGCTCGAAATTCTTCCAAAGTAATATCTTTGGATATAGCTGATATTGCCTTAGCCAATAGATTAGGTTGCACAAAATGAGATTAATTAACTAGTATTTTAACAGAACCACTTGAGCGATAATATAGTATACGCCATTGATGGGTATCTCTAATACAAGACTTGAGGATATACAACGGGTCAGGCACAAAGTCGAATAGAGTAGAGGGCGATAATTATGTTTATACAATAAAAGAAAGCTCTTTATCATTTAGGAAAATATCAAGATGTTTTGGCAGCATATAATAAAGCGTTATCTATAGACCCTAATAGTCTGCAGTTAACACAGAGTAAAATAGGATCAGCAGCAATAAATCCTGTTACTAATAATACACCGGCATCATCATTACCACAAACACTAGTACCACCTCGAAGCAAAGCCCACCTGCAAACGTTCTAAGAAAGCTTTTTGGTGGCGGAGGTGAAACTAAATCTTCCTTACCACAGAATTCAACCACTACATTGAAAAATAGATATTAAATACAGTCCTGATACAGGTGAATATGACACATATTTACATATTTGCAGGCAGCACAAAAGACGATAAATTCATTTGAAATAACAAATAATAATCAATCACCAGTAGTAGATAATACTGCTATGCCTTCTGGGAATAATTTACCTGATGAAATAATAGGAAAGATAAAGAAAAGTCTGAATTTACCTATACCATTACCTATGCATTGAACGACGTTGATTTTTTGACCTTTACGCATTTCACATCTTAGAGCAGATTCTAAATATAGCTAAGAATTTCCTGTATTTTTACAAGATAAATATATTTTGAGATAATTCTAGCATTCTGTTCTAATATTCCTAATTTTATTGCAACGTCTTCAAGATTAGATCCGGCTAAGCTACATATTCTCGCAACAAGTTTAGAGTTTGAATCGATCTTGATAGTTTGCTATTGTTATTGGCCAATGTTCACCGGACCTGATGATTTGCTGTTGATATCGATGCTTATTGATTAACCTGGATTTGCTGGTTTGCTGTCATTTGTTTTAGCAGATTGAATTGTCTAATGTATTCAAAACTTGCTTCTTTGATCAGTAGGCCAACTTTTGGTTCCTCTATCATCCTACGTACTGTATTTGTCTGAGGATCCGGAACTTGAAAATTATACATTTCATTTGCATATGATTGCAGAATATTAAACTCGTAAATTGTTACTTTGA
>JBEVTH010000015.1:0-24364 GCA_041156085.1 Candidatus Nitrososphaera maunauluensis | reverse complement strand
AGATTCAAAATATTATACCTTCAGCTATAGGTTTAATGCTAAGTGAACAGAGCCTTATCTTCTCTCGATAAATAGAATAGTCAGAGAAAAAGGGATTGAAGACTCAATAGAATTAGCTGTGAGAACAGGAAATAATATAAAAATAGCAGGTGATGATATACACGTACCCGATCTTTCCTATGTACAAATGATAAGAGAAAAATGCCAAAATACAAATGGCTTGGCAGAGTACCTTGGCCTCGTAGATAATAGAACAAAGATAGAGTTAATTAAGAAGTGTAAAGCTGTTATTGCATGTCCAAAACCTGTCTGGATAGAGGCCTTTGGACTATATGCTGTACAAGCGAATGCCTATGGTAAACCGGTCCTTGCTCTATCTAATTGAGGACTAAACGATATAATTGTAAATGGAGCCAATGGATTTCTAGCTAAAACTCCTACATAGTTACAAGGATATGTCGAGAAAGTTTACCAATGTTCGTCGGAATCTTGTAGAGGCAGAGTTGAAAAGCTCTTTACGGATAAAATAATGACGAAGAAATCTTCAGATCTTCGAAAAGGTATTGGAAGATGATCCTGATTTCAGATGGTAGTAGAGGTAGATAGTTGTTTTACTATCACTAATCTAGAGTTCTATGCATCATAAATTGAACATAAGATTGAAAATATGTGACGTAGTATGCATTTTTCATTATGAGAAAAGAAAGTAGAGGGTATTGCTATGCCATGATCCAGCTTTTTGGTAGGATAGCTCCCAGTGTCACAATGTCCCTACGTGTACATACAGTTATAAGGTAAATTACTGAGGTAATGCCAAAATGGTTAAGGATAGTGATATTTTAGGCGTTATTTCTGATGATAAATGTCTGATTCCCTTTAAACCTATTGCTGTTTCAAAATTTAATAGTGTGATACTTAAAACTAATTTAGTAATGAAAGAGAATTGAAAATAAATATTTGTTGACTACTTCAGGTAAAGCAGTTTATGATGCCTAGACAATGCTCAAGATTCGCTACCGAGAAAAACACATAAAATGTATCATGAATAGGTGAACTTTTTATGGCGGAGGAAGTGTTACAACAAAATTAGATAATAAATTAATAAAAACACTGATTAAGATAACTTATAATTCAGAGTTAGTGCCTGGGTCTGGTAGAATCGACTGATTAAATCAACAAATAGGTTTCACATATTAGCAAACCTTCAGTAGATTTCATTATTTGATTCTTTGAGATAACAATTCATTTAATGTACTCTGAAAGCTTTTGATATAGTGAGGACTTGGGAATTTATTTATATCACTGTTTATCTTAATTCACTCTGCTTTTGGCAGATGATTAATATCGTCATTATTATCTGAAAATTCTGACCTGTCTGTTGACATGCCAAGATCTGTTCTCAAATAAACAACATATTTTGTAGTAGGAAAGTGACAGTAAGTGATTGCATTATCTTTTGAAAAAGATGGATGATAGTAAGGAGGTGCATCATCATTTGTATTTATTGTAATATCGTAGTTTCGGAAGTAACTTTACAATAGACAATCTGCCCTGCAAAGACCAAACCGCGTAGCCACGAAAGTACTACAAGGCAGTCATTAAATTCCTAAATACTGAGCTAGAGGAGAAAAAAAAGAATGGCAGTATCTAATCTACTAAAAACGAATTTGAAGTCATCAGCTTGATTGTCTGTTTTATGTTGTAGTGTAGATTTAAATGTCATTTTATCAATGTTTTCCTAGAGCAGCAAAACTATACTACCTGGAAGGCAATAAAACTTTGAAAATTCATTTTGCCTAGCAAGGTACACAAGATATGTATTCAATGGGTATGCTGTTTGAGCTCTTGTCGAGAGTTAAAGCTTTTTCCACATGTTTCACAACTAAATGATGCATTTACATCAGAAGTTGACTCATCAGATTTTCCACCTGTATCTTTGTAGTTACTCATTGTTCTAAGTATGGACTATATTCTATTTAATAACATACAATAGTAAATACATAGTCAGATAACCTACAAGAATTATAGAGCAATAAATACAACCCTTTAATCTGATTGTACATGCCAATGACAATATGACAGAGTCAACAACAAGACATGAAACAACCGGATTAGAGAATACCAGTTTTGACATCCTGATCGCGCTTGGTAAGGAAGCACAATTTTTGTACTCTACTATTCATACTTACATAAATGATGCTCAGAAGGCCAATAGATCTGACTTAGTAAACATGTGGAATACGATAAAACAAGACAGACAAAGACATATGCAAATGCTAAGAGAGGCTCTCGAAAAGGAAGCAAAAGAAGAAAAACTAAGGAAATAATATCAACACTTGTGAAAGAAAAACAGAGTGACTTATACTGCAAGTTATTCTTTCTTATCCCTGCTTTCTACCCTTTCTTCCTCTTGATTGACAGCTACCTAAATCACAAATATGTGAATAATCTTCACAGAATTTTATTTGTATGTTGCATTAGGTTTCAGAAATCTGAAGTATCATCCCATCACGCTGTTAACAAATCTTTAATATGTATATGGAACGTTTTTCTGTGAAAAAAACACTGGCAACATCTTTGCCATCATTGGTTCTGACTACAATCCTTTTTGGGTCTATACTCAATGGTTCAAAGACAACAACAATGCTTGCCGTTTCATCTACTAATCCTTCACAAGAGTGTAAGGATGCAGCTATTTACTAGTATGATCTGCAATTATCTGTTTTATTTTATTTTAATTTTTTTTAAAATAGTTTGACTTACTATAATATTACTGTCAAGACTGTTTTTCCTAATATGCATAAGAATTACTTCCCGTCATACAAAGTAAACTAGTACAAGCCTTGTGCTCAATAAATCAAGAAAGTCTTCATTTTAAATCAACTTAAAACGGATCTTTTTGTCCAAGCTAAAAAAACCCAAAGTTAAAAACAGTCCGATAAAGTCCAATAAAATCCTCTCTGTTAATCATTCATGGGTTTTTTATTCAGAGAATTACCTTTTTATCCTGTTATCCTAGCTGTGACTGACTATCTACACGCCCAGTCACACCAAAATTTAGGACTAAATCTGAACAACTAGAGGAAATGTTAAATGGTCACCTCTATTTCATTTTTTAACATAATTGCAGTTTATAACGTCCTCGTGAATTCCATGAATTCTATCGTCCCCGGTTATATTTTATCCTAGACTGTGTCTTTGTTTGTTATATTTGACTACATTAATACAGCACTACATTAATACAGCAATCTCGCCTTAGTTTTTATTGAGATATATCAAGAAATACTAGTATGACAAGTTATGGGGCCTGTTATTTTAATGCCAAATATTGAATTAAAAAATGCTACTCAAGGAAGAATACTCTCTATTACTCATGAACAGGATGTTGATGGCCTGTTTTGTGGTGCGATTTTGAAGAATGCCTTTCCAGATACATTAGTCTTTCTTACAAATTATGGACATGCAAACATGAAAAGAGCAGCTGATATAATAAAATTTAATATTAATAGATCAAGCAAGAGCGGCACTATTGTCCTTTCCGATTTAGCACTTAACAGCGATCAGGATATCGAACCAATAGAAGAAGCTGCCAATCAATCAAAAGGCAAGGGGTGGGATCTGGTGTGGTTAGATCACCATAGTTGGCAGGAACGTATAAGGAGTAGAATAGAATTAATTGCTAATCTTGTCCTATCTGAAGATAGAGAACAAAAGTGTGCCTCTGAGCTTATAGTGGAAAACTTTGATTTGAGGAAACGAACCGCATGTGAAAGAATGGCAAATTTTGCACACATAGTTGACTTTAGACTACCCCAAGTTAGTACTCTGCCACCTCTACCAGAGATTATTACATTTTACCGCAGTCTACCTGATAGTTATAAGAAGTTACAGTTAATAATAAAGAAGGCGTCAAAAGGGATATTCTGGGATGAAGATTTACAGCAAGACTATGAAGAGAAATATCTTCCTCTAAAAGAATCTGCTATGTCTTCTGCAATCAAATCACTTACAACATATTACATTAATGGTCTAATTGTTGCTGTAGCTGAATCCCAAAGAATATTATCTAAAAGTTTGTTAGCTGAAAGAATATTCCAAGAAAAACCAAACGTTACACTTACTGTATTATATTCTCCTGATGGAAAGGTAAGTATTAGAAGAAAGATTGGAACAGACATAAAGTGCGATTGGATTGCCCGCAGATTAAATGGTGGAGGTCATAATTATGCCGCAGCTGGAGTTATACAGAGCAATGGGGAAACACCATTGACAGCACCAAGAGTAGTACAAGAATTACAAAATGCCCTGCAGATGTATGACTGACCATGTCTGTTATTCCTGATATTTATGATCTAATATCATATGCGTAGTGAAAAAGGGGTTTGGATTCAATCTTTTGTGTGTGAGATCAAATTTGTATATCTCTGTCTCAGCTCTCAGGTTTGTCTTTTCCATCTTGTCTTTTAATTCTTGAATTCTGTAGTTCATTTTTTTCTTTATATGTGATAATGAATCATTTATAGAAGTACAGTTAGGAGAATGTTATGGGTGCTAAAAAAGCCGTATTTTTTTGTTAATTAAAATTCAAAGATTGATAATAAAGGTAGCAGTAGCTACAACTCCAACGATCATGTTGCTGTTTGTTTCCTTGCGTGGACAACTCTGCCTGTTTATTGTAATGCGGTTCAATTTTTTGGACATTTATTAGGTACTGTCTATCATGGAGAAAGTCCCAGTATGTTTGGTCGAGGTTTACAATACTTCTGCATGGAATGCGGTAATGAACTTGTTAATAGAATGCTCATTGATATCAGTGGTTGTCATAGCTTCCAGGAATGCCCTAAATGCTCCTATACATTACTCTTTGGTACGGTTAAGAAAAAGTTGAAAGAACGGCGATGCAATGGGAAGCAAAATGTCATACAGGCTACTCAGGTTAATTGATTTGTTATCCACTACTACGCTACATATGATTTGGATTTAGTCAGCTTTAACATGCATACTACTACTTCTAGAAGAATATAGAAGCTAGCTAAATAACCTCAGAGTAAATAAATCAACAGACATTTTATCTGGAACTGGAATTTCTTAACTGTAATCACACTGCTTTCCGAGATACTGATACTGATGATATACAATTAAGAGATATCTACTACTGTAAAGAGTGTAAACGCTTAGGACAGGTCACAGAATATTGAGAACGTGACTAGCAACGTTACTTCATATGACTTAGGTACATGAAGTTTCTTTATAGTTAGATTTTACATATACATCGGTTGAACTGATTGTATTTAATAGCCCTTCTAACAGGATCGACGTACTGTCACTTTCATTACTTTCTATTTACATGCATGCATACTATATATTGTCTAATAGAAATTTGTCTGTGCCACTATGGCGGAAATATACGTATCTATAATAATCTTCGACATTATTTAGCGGGATCCGTTCTTTTTTTGTTATCTATAGAACACTGACTAAACGTCATTCTACGAATACTTAATGCAGTTATAAACGGAGTAGCAATGAGCAATGGAAGACTTACTACTACGAACATTGCATAATAAGTTACTGCAAAAGCAGCTACGGTGGGTGCCAAAGATCCTCCCATGACAGAGAAGATATAAAAAGACGCACATGTAGGACATGAAGCAAATAAGCTTGTGGCGGCACCAAGAGCACATATAATTGAACTAGTGCTAGTCGCAGCAGAACTAGGAGGGGACTTGCTCTTCATTGGGCGATTAGCAAATGCATAAAGCGAAAGTACGGTATTAAATCCAACCAACGCTGAAACTATGACTGCAACAACCAAATTTATAGGTATAATTAATACTCCGATATGTTCAGTAAGGTAAGCGGCGATTGTAGGTACGTATCCCATGGGACCATAGGACGTCATCACTAATGATGGGATAGTTACACCATAGATATTTGAGATATTTTCAGGACGATAAATAAACATGCTGGATACTACCGCATAAAAAAATCCGTAACCTATACTGGCAGGCCAAAAGAATCTAAAGTATTTCTTCTCGTTTACTATACTGATAATTATTTTAGAAAGGGAGAGGGAAGAGGGAGAAGGCAGCATAGATAATGACATATTAATTCTGTAATCTTTTGTATGAAACATCTTGTTAATTCCAAACGCTGTCAAAATTATGCTGCCAAACAACAACGCATAAAAAATATGACCCATCAAATCAATCCATATTGAATTTTCATATGTTATTATCGGAGGGAGAAAAGAAGGAAAAAGAATAATGATTGCGATTAGTATTACTATTCCAGTTAAAGTTATAATAACGGCTGTGTTCTGTCTTGATTTTTGTACTTGCATACTATATGGATTCCATCCTTATTGCATTGTCATAGTACAACCTGCTTAAGATAGGAACAGGTATGTATTTCTAATTCCATTTTTGTACTCGTTGTATGTCACTTAAATAAATAGGTTGGAAGACTGAGTTAAAGTCTTCTTTGATGTAAATCATTTACGATTACTTATTAACACTACTAGCATTTCCTCTAACTGAAGGTGGAACATGTGCCGAATTTGTAGAGATCCCAGTTGGAGACACCGGAGCAGTTGTATTTTCTTTGGTTAAAGCATTTGCTGCTGTCACATTACTTGCAAGCAATGCGGGGTTTACGCCTGTCGCGTTAGTGCCAGTCGCGTTCTTAGCAGTAGTTGTGGTGCCATTCGTAGTTGACGGGATTATAGTGTTTCCAATTATTGTATTATTTGCTATTAATCCACTCTTCATAGTTGTTGTTGCTGTTTTGTTTGTTTGCTGTTGTGCAAATACTATTGATGGATGATTAACGATAGATACTAAGATCATTTCTATGGCGACCGCTGCCACTATAAAAGCTGTGGACATTATAGTTGCTTTTTTCATTATATAGAAAATGCAGTAATGAATTTTAATGCTTTTAGCTTTTAATTAGGAAGATACATTATGTATTCATGTTATTGATTTATTAGAAAGAATACACATTCTATTACATTATATCAATATCTTTCTTGCAGAAAGTTGCTAGCCGATGATATATATATATAAGAACAACCCTTCTACATATAGACGGATCTGTATTTCAACTTGCAGGATATTATTATTGATCTTTGAAAACAAAAGAGGATGGGGATTGTATTACTCCCCATTATGTCTTTTTGTGGGTTTATCTTATCTTTCTAGGCATGTACGACGAACTTGCCGGTCATGTTGAAGTGATTTTCTAGAGCTGCTTCTGGAGACGAACAGAAGGAAGTGCATCTGAATGTAAATGTCCCGGGTTTATCAGCAACAAATTCTATTGTTTGTTGCGTACCCTTCAAGAGAAATACATTAACGTTGTATCCTTCAATGCCAAAACCATGTCCATTGTATAATTCAACTTCATCTTGTGCTGTAGTGAAAACTAACCTTACTAAATCACCTTTGTTAACTTCGATTGTACCAGGTGTAAATTTCCATGATTGAACCTTTACTGGTATTACCCTTAGATGCGCACCACTTGGAATATGAGTAGATTGTGCGGCCGCGACATTGACTGGAAAGGTTACCTGTCTGATGACCTTTGGTTCAACTATAAAGTTGGGTGATCCAGTTTGCTGACCGAAAATTATTCCAACATTATAAATGCCTGCTGATGGAAACTTGTATTCAAACTGTACCATGGCTCCATGACCGTGAAGATTTGGAAATACTAGAAGCTTCTGTCCTGTTTTTGCATCTGTTATAGTTATACTAAAATCCGTATGCCATAGCCAGGTCATAGTTGGTTTATGGAAGGTATTCAGTACAAATAGAGTAGGTTGTCCTGCTACTACTGACTTTGGCAGTATGGCCATATCTAATATGTATGGATCCACAGTAAACCTCTTTATCAGAGATGTGTCATTTGTAAACATTCTTTTTGCATCAGGGATAGGAAAATCTCCTACAGGTTGTGCCAAAGCTTGGTGTATGTGATTATTTGATTCCGGGTTAAGGCTGAACACTCCAGCAAAGAATAACAATGCAACTGCAAAAACTGCCATTGATGTTCCAACTGCAATATGTATTAAGCTAATATGGATAGTATATTGTTGCAGCATTTATCAATTTAAGTACATTAAATGTTATATATGTTGCATTTATTCCTGCTGCTGACATCGTTTGCGTTAAAATCTTTCACTAAATGAAATGAAACTTCAATAAATTTTTTCTACTGATTAATACGAATGAAGTATTGGGTAAAAAAGTAATATCTCTTTAAATGTAATACTCGCCTTCTTTTCTTGTGAGTCTACTATCTTTTCACGATAATTTCAATAAGGACTGTAATTATAAGAGTAATAGCAACAACAATAAAACGAATAAAGGCAGAAGAATATCATCTGCAATAAATTTATCTCTCCTTCTAGTTTTATCAATATTTTTGAGTGCTATTGCATCTTCTTCGACTATTAATAATACTGCATCCGCACAGAGTGTAATGTCACATCCAACACCATTAGTGACAGGAGCAGTCAATTCTGGAAAACCTCCAAGTAATAATATATTGAAGATTGCGCCAGGCTATAAAATAGAGCCCATCCTATGGAATCTTACAATCCCTAGTACTATAACGTTTGATGATAATGGAAGCATGTACGTAGCAGAATCTGGATATTCATATGGCGAATTCAAACCAATACCAAGAATACTAAAATTAGACGACAAAGGACATTTGTCAGTTTTAGTTGATAGGGGATTAAATGGCCCTATCACTGATCTTGAGTTCAATAAGCACAATGGCTTATTGTATGCATCACATAGAGGAGTGATATCAGCTATCGATGGCAGAGGTCATATAAAAGATCTTATTGTTGGATTACCAAGTATGGGTGATCACCACAACAACCAAATAGCATTCGGACCAGATGGGCGGCTTTACTTTGGTCAAGGCACTGTTACCAATACGGGAGTAGCAGGAGAAGATAGCTATGCATACGGGTGGTTAAAGACATCCCCGGAATTACATGATATTCCAGGAAAGGATATCAGATTAAGCGGACAGAATTTCGAATCAGCAAATCCTCTCACTCCCCAAAACTTTAGTGATTATGCCACTACAGGTGCTTTCGTCCCGTTTGGTACTGCTACTCATAAAGGAGAAGTTATCAAAGGACAGACAAAGTGCAGTGGATGTATAATAAGCTCAAAATTGGATGGGACAGATCTCAAGGTTGTGGCATGGGGTCTTAGAAATCCATACGGAGTGGCCTTTGGCAACGATGGTAAAACGTTATTATTTGATAATAATGGAGCAGATGAAAGAGGAAGTAGACGAGTAGGCAATGATAGTGATAAGGTATACACCATAGATATTTCTAAACCAAATGATATTGCAAAGTGGTACGGATGGCCTGATTACTTTGGAAATGGACAACCAGTGACTGACCCCAGATTCAGATCAGAATCCCAACCCAGTAATGTACCTCTACAGTTCTTAATGCAAGATCATCCACCTGTACAGAAACCATTATCTTTACTGGGTGAAGGAGTAGCAGTCAATCAAGCTGCGTTTTCAAATAGCAGTATTTTTGGATTCAAGGGAATGGCCTTTATAGGCGAATTTGGAACAGCAGGTCCGCTAATCCATACCTTTGCACAAATAACAACACCACTGCCAGGTTTTACACCTACAATAAGGGGCCAAAAAGTTGTAATGCTTGATCCAAAGACTGGAAATTACACTGATTTTGTATCCTTGAACAGAATTGATAGCAGGTTTCATCCAACAGGTGTAAAATTCGATTTAAAAGGTGATGCCATGTATATTGCAGATTTTGGAAAAGTTGAAGTTAGAACAGATGCCATAGGTAGTGCATCAGGCACAGATCGTTTAGCATTCGGTACAGGTTTATATCCATTTGCGACCATCCATGCCATGCTTTGGCCATATGCTAATACAGGAGTAATATGGAAGGTAACTAAAATAAGTGGCGGTGAGAATGTAGCAGCATCAACAACATTGCCATCATCATCATCTTCAACATCAACAGAAATTAACAATACTATGTCTCCTTCTTCTACGTCTCTGACTTCTCACACACCTAGCGTAAAAGGAAATGAGACAAAAGCAATACCACCTTCAACTCCAGCAAAGATGGCACAGGCAGCACCATCTCCGACTGGAATTCCAGGAGTACCTTAGAGAAAAATCTAAAGTGAGAGGAAGACAAGCAGAGAGCACCTTTTCGAATTTATAGAACCACAGTGGACTTCACCTGAGGAGATGAAGAATCAAATCAACTGTTAGAGACTCTTAATGAAAACAAATTTTCTCAGTCAGGGCCATAGACTTATCTTCTTTGATATTACTTCAAAATCTCAAACAATTAGAGAAGTAATACATGTATTTTACTATAATGAACATAACAAAATTTCCGTCTCCTTCATAGCTCTGTATTCCTTCTGTTAATCACGAAGAAAAAATTAGCTAAAACAACAGATGGCAACAGCCGAAAGCAGAGAAAACATTGGGATAGCAAAGGAAAACAACTCAACATCATGCGGAAACATAACAGTATCAGCAGGAAACAAGGCTTTGCCTTATAACCAATGATGCATTATCATACTATGAAATAATAATTTGATGACCTTTGGCAGTAGAGAAGAAATGGAACTATATGTAATTGAACTTTACAAACAAGGAAAGACAATCGGAGAAATAGCACAGATATCACGCATGTCATATATCAGAGACTCATGAACGGATAAAATTAATTGGCTTGAAAGGTTTGTAGTTCTTGGAGTTATAATTGAATTGATTTTAGGGAGTCAAGAAATTTGTCTCATTGTTATATCAGTAGCATAGCCCTAGCGGACCTGTTTCCTACTTGCTCGACCTTGACCTTAACTTTTTGTCCTCTTCATCCATTGTAACCACCCATTAAGTTCTTGAACAAATAGAAATAAGGATATCTTTTATAGAATGGTATTAATTTCTTATATAACTATTATTCTGGATTCCAGAGCGATTTTTATTTCCTCTATGCTCGGATATTGCTTGTATTTTGAGTTCTGTGGCTTGGTTATATGAGCACAACATGGGCACCATAATCCATCCTGTTTTATAAATACTCCACATAGCTGATGATGATCTACTTGACCAAAGAAAAACCGATCAACTTATTAAAATCTTCGTAAAATCTTTGGTTTTAGCATCTGTGGGTGGAGTTTCAATTCTCTAATCAACGAGAGTATTTTCTCTTTATCGTCAGGAATAGTACCACCAATTGAATAGACATTTGATGCATGGTTTGCTCTGAATATAACTGGTGTTACAGGATTAAAAGCTGAAATGAGCATTTCAAGTTCTTCCACAATTGAAATGTCATCTAATGGAGTAAAAGGCTCGTCGAACTTGGTCATAAACTCATTATAAATTTCATCCTCTAAATATAATGTCAATGCTCCTAAATAATCAGGAGCAATTTCGCTTATGACTTTAGCAGTATCACGAATATGTTCGTTGGTGTATGTTTTCCCACCGAGTCCAAGAATTATCATGCATGATAAAGTATATCCATGACGTCTTGCTTTTTGACAGCTCTGAATAATTCCTTTGCTTGTTGCACCTTTAGTTACTTTCTTTAAAAGAACGTCATTACCAGTCTCAATCCCTACATAGAGCATACTAAGTCCAGCCGCTCTCAGTTTATCCAAGTCATCATCTTTCTTTTGTAATATATTTTTTGGCATTGCATAGCATGATACCCTTTTCAAGTTTGCGAATTTGGCGTATATAAATTCCAAAATTTGAATTAATTTATCAGTCGCGAGGTTCAGTGCGTCTCCATCTGCAAGAAATATCCGTTGAGTTTCTGGATGTGTTTTGGCAGCTAACTCAATTTCCGTTTTTATTTCGTCCCATTGTCTCTCTTTATATTCTTTAGTACGATACATATTACAAAACGAACATTTGTTAAAAGAGCACCCTAAAGTAACCTGGAATATCATTGAATTAGCTTCAGAAGGCGGCCTATAGAGCGGAGAATCGTAAAGAATTTCCATTTGTCTATATATAAACGATATTCCATTTAACTTATACGGTATATTGGAAAGTATTATTAGCTAACCATTTATATGTAAAGACGTCTCATATACCAAGCGTTCAATCAAATTAGAAGTGGCGGCAATATTAGCATCCAAGGATGAAGATGATACTTTATTACATAGAAAGATTACTTTAGCAACTGAAGGTTTTTCTATAACCAATCTTCGAATTAACCCTAAGAGATGGAATAGGTTATCTAAAGAAAATGCATTGACACTATCTGAATATATCATAGCAATGAAGAGGGGTATATCCTAGACACCATAAACACCATAATTTAGTTTGAGAGATTTAATCACATATCAAGGTATAATTTGTTATATTTCGATAGTAATGGTAAACTAGAGAAGTATGATCCACTCCAAAAATGGACAAGAAGCTATAATGTAAAAACGTAATATATTAGAGGTTTTTCAAAATGGTTGTATTGTATCGCACTTGAAATCAAATATTTGAAATCACGTAAGTTACCCCTTTTAATATTATAGACTCAATATCATGGAACATTTGGAGCTGATTCAGCAAGAACGGTGTCAATGGTGGAATCATTGGAGGAGCAGGGATAGCAGCTATCCTATCTAGAGAATTTCCCCCATGCTAACATAATCCAATAGAATAGTAGAATGTGCTTCAAATTTGTTAAGTGACTACCCGTGACCCATAATAATAGCAACTTCTGAAGTAATACTATATGTAACCGTTTATTCTATTTGAAAATGATGGACACCCTGATCTATAAATAATGCACTTAAAAGCTCTTTCTTTTAAGAAATTGTTTTCTTAAAGCATGATATGTTAATAATGTTTTTTGGGTCGGTTCGTCGCGAGATCTTCATCGCTTCTTTAACTCAGTCTGGAGCGGCGAAACTTACCTCATCCCCAATACGAGACAAGCAATCCATCGTATTAACCTTTGTTAGTTGTTTTCGACAAGCGTTTGCGCAGTCTCTTCAAAGTGCCTGACATATCTAAAGTTGTAAGAGGAGGATATGATAATGCTATAGTAGATAATATATTGTCAAGTCCTTCTAATTTACATCTGATTATTATAAGATCCGTTCCTTCAGATTGGATCAACCTTATAGATGATATTTCGGTTGCAATGTGACCAAAAAGTTCAGAATTTCGTTTTTTTATTATATTAACTATTCTAATTCCATCATTCTGTCCGCTATGTAAAATCGCTAAATAACGACGTTTGTCTCTCCGATTAAGTATTTATAAACACCTTGTATGGGATTTAGACTCGATCCACTGTCTGAGTTCTCGCCAGTAATGTTCTGGTTTTATATCGCATATTCTTAATATGGAATCAAAAGATCGTCCAGAAACCATTTCCACGACTGAATTTGCACCACTAGAAAGGATGAATTGGCAATTACTGGATCTGCAAAATTTGTAGAGGTCTCTTATCTGATTAAACCATTTTCCAGTCTGCAATCCATCAGATTTACGAAGATCATCTAATATAACTTCCAATCCTATTCCACCCTTCTTTCTTACTTTCTTTTTTAGATTATCGTTAATATCTTTAAAATCTCTAACCACAAAAATGTCTATAGAAGATGACGTTAATAATTCGTCAATTTTTTCAGATACAACAAGATATGGGTACGTGGTAGTAGTAGTTGTTATGGATGATGAGAGCGATGATGATGGCGATGTTATTGCTGCATATCGTGGTAGTAATGATGATGCCTGTGACGCTGGCGGTGGTATTTGTTTCCTATTTATTCGATATATTGTATTTTTCTCTACTTTGTGGCGATAGTCCATTCCTATTATATCAATTCCTAAAATATTGGCCATTTTAGCGATCTCTATAAAATCAATAGCATGAATACAGAGATCTATCCGCTTTAAGATAAGAGCCCCCTGTAATTCTGTAGAGTATTGCTAGGTTTGTATCTTCTGACTGGTCTGAATCTAACTCTGATAGAATCACTCTCAGAAAGAGAAATCTTGCCCTTACAAATCCTTTGTTTGTCCAACCGAATGTATAAGTTTCCCTTCTCATCAACATATTTATCAAAAAGGCTTGAAAGAAGGTATTTATCGTTGCTATTCAATGAAGACATAATTTTTAAAATAAGATCTTTGGCCGATTGACCATCGATAGTAGCAGTTAACAATAAGATTCTATTTCCCCAATGTCCTTCAGAGGCTGAGTAAGAAAATTTTTCAGCAGATATTGAAAGGACATTATCTATAGAATGTAATATTTTATTTTCATTTTCAGTGGCATGGACTAAAACATTAATTTCTGCGGAAGAGAGCCTGACATCATCTGTTAGGGCCATAGTCTAAAATAATGTAAAAAACATTTAGAAAAATATTAAATAAAAACCTATTGAAGTGACTCCGACAGCGGTTCTTCTGCCACTTCATTTTCTCCTTCCTCCTCCACAGGTGATGGCACTGTCTCAATAACCTTTGCCTCTTGAATAGCTCTTGTTTCAGAAGTTGAAATCAATTTTGTTTTCTTGATGCCTATGTGTCTTAATGATGCAACTTTCTTTGCCTCTGTCAGAAGATCAGCCCCCATCTTACCCATAGTTGCTTCCTGTACAAATTGGTCAATTGTCAATTTTGGGATCTTGTCAGACAGTAATTTGCGAGCAATCATTCTGATTTCGTGTCTCTTGGAAGTATTGAGCCTTCTCTGACTGAATGCAATTACATCAACTCTGAAAGTATAACCATCAATTGTTGTGTAATCATGTACATCGTCGATCATGGAGCTACCTCTTCTAACCAAACTTCTCAAAAATTCTTTTGCATACTCGTGTCCTTTGAAAATAGTAGTAGCAATCCCTTCGTTAATTCTATCAATTTGAATGAAGACCTTTGTCTGATGTTGTGTAGGATCTTGCTTTAAAATATCAAACATTGTATTTTCAATTACACGCTTCTTAGCATGATCGGCATCAGTAATGGGGACATAGTTCAAAGCGCCTCCCCCAAATGCAGATGGAGCATTAATTACTATCCATTGTTTATCTCGCCATTTATCGCGTACTCTGCCTCCCCTCTTAGCTCCCTTAGCCATGAAAAATCAACATCTGTATCCAAAATATAAGTTGTACGCTAGTATAACGTCTAAAATAGGCTGATGATAGCTATCCAAACAATGTTATAAAGGTAGCTAACACTATAATGATAGATCGATATATATAATCATATATATACAAACATCTTTTGTTATTGAAGGTCAAATAACGCTCCACTTGAGTAGGTGGTGCGTATTATCATAATAAATAAATTCCTCTTATTAGTATTACAGCATTAAATCTTGTTAGTTTACTTCTACATTGAAATTTTTCAGACGTTTTTAATAATTGATTCCATAGTATGAAACAAGGGCTTTAATTCTGAAATTGGACCATGAATATTCATCTTTGTAGTACCTTGGATGGATATTCTTGCTTCTCTAAACATGACTCCCTTTTCTGAATATTCGAGTCCGTTAAGCCTATCTAAGCGTTCACTTACTATGTCATCAGATTTTAGAAAGTGTCCCCTCTGTGCATATAAAATGAATCTCTTATCTGTAATTACAACTTTGTATTTTTTATCTGCATAGTGTATAAGAGTTTTGCTTTGAAACTTTATATTCTCCAAAGGAAGCAAAAAATCCTGTAACGGCATCTATCGTTACATCCTAGTTACTAAGATATTTATCAAAAAGAGTCACAGTAATTTATCAAAATTGATAATTAATCTAGATCATTTTTAGTTCTATAAATATATGTCTTGATCATCAACACATCCAAAATTGCTAAGACATTATCTATGTTATGCTTTAACAAGTTTTCCTCATTTAAATACTTGCTTCTAACAAATACTGTAGATAATAATATATCTATAGATAATAATATAGCTATATCATAGCTGAACAATCTTTTATTTTGACATGAAACTTTTAATATGATTTGCAATCGAATTTAGATAACATACATTGTCCTATCAGCAAGAAGAGCGTTTTTTGACAGAGAAGAGAAAAAGATTTGATGATATAGAAGAGTTGCCAGAAAATAGACCTGCATTATTACTAGCAGCGATTTACTCTGGAGACGAGCAAAAAGTCTATCTGAAGTTTTATGATATAAAAGATAATACTATATACTTTTGGCGCGATAGAACAAACCATAAACCTTATTGCTATACAAAAATACATTATAGTGATGCCGTTAAAAAGATTGTTGAAAAAGAAAAAAAATACATATTAGAACAAACACACAAAAGAGACTCTATTTCTGATAATGAGATAAATCTATTAAAAATAATTGCACCAGACCCGTTGTCAATTGGTGGCACAGAGCATAGTATAAGAGAAAAAGTCACTTCGTGGGAAGCGGATATAAAATATCATGAAAACTATCTCTATGATACTGGACTAATTCCTGGAACTTATTATATTAGAACAGGAGAAGAAATTAGACAATTTGAATATCAAATTTCTAATGAAGTCCAACAAGCATTAAAAAACTTGTTATTGAACACCAATCAAAATGATAATAATGATAATAATGAATACCAACAGTATATTACAACCTGGGCAGAACTTCTCAATCAACCCATCCCTGACCTAAGAAGGATTTCCGTTGATATTGAAGTTGAATCTGAAGAAGGTAGAATGCCCACTCCTCGTGACCATGATAGACGTGTTACTGCAGTTGGTTTTGTTGGAAATGATGGGTTCAGAAAGGTGCTGGTCTTAGAACAATGTAAATCCAATGATAATGGTACTAATACTCCTTTGCTTCAGGAAGCAGAAATTTGCTATACTGAAAAAGAATTGTTACAAAAAACATTCAAAATTATCAACTCTTACCCAATTTTAATTACTTATAACGGTGACGATTTTGATCTGCCATATCTTTATGCTAGGTCTCAGGATCCTAGGATCGATCCAATCAGCAAAATCTCTATCCCAAAAAATGAAATTCCGATCATGATCAAAAGGGAGTCTTTTATAAAGCGGGGTGCGCAAGCTGAGCCAGTTCAAATAAGGCATGGATTGCATATTGACTTGTTTAGGACCTTTCAGAATAGATCGGTGCAAATCTATGCTTTTAGTCATAAGTACTCCGAATATACACTTAACGCAATTTGCGAAGCTTTACTAAATGATAGCAAAATTGAATATGAAGGCGATATCGGCGGACTGCCAATGCAGAAATTGGCACAATATTGTCTTAAAGATGCTGATCTGACTTTCAAATTAACTAGTTTCAATGATAATTTGTTGATTAAACTGTTGGTAGTTATTGCAAGAATCAGTAGGCTATCTATAGATGACATTGCGCGTTTTGGTGTTAATCAGTGGATACGAGGTATGTTATATTACGAACATCGCCACAGAAATGTGCTGATTCCAAGGCGTGATGAACTGCAAGCAAAAGGAAGTGCTTCAACTACTGCTATAATTAAAGAAAAGAAGTATCGTGGTGGATTAGTGGTGGAACCTACACTTGGTATTCACTTTAATGTTGTTGTTGTGGATTTTGCAAGCCTATATCCAAGCATAATTAAGGTACACAATCTATCATACGAGACCGTAAACTGCCCACATCAATCTTGTAAAAATGATCCTAATCAGCAGATACTGGGGACTACACACTGGATATGTAAAGAAAAAAGAGGTCTAACATCTCTTTTGATAGGCTCGCTCCGTGATTTAAGGGTCAACTACTACAAACACTTATCTAAAAATAAGACACTTGGTCCTGAAGAGCGGCAATTATATAATGTAGTTAGCCAGGCAATAAAAGTTATTCTTAATGCCAGTTATGGAGTAATGGGAGCAGAGATATTTCCACTCTACTGCTTGCCAGTAGCAGACGCAACTGCCGCTATTGGGAGGATTACTACAACAAAGACAATTGAAAAATGCAAAGAAATAGGTATTGATGTGATCTATGGGGATACTGACTCTCTTTTCTTAAAAAATCCCTCTGATGCAAGAGTTGCTGAAATATCTACTTGGGCAAGAAGTAACCTTGGAGTTGATCTTGAAACAGACAAGCAATACCGTTATGTGGTATTTAGTGAACTAAAGAAAAATTATCTAGGTGTTCTAGCAGATGGCACAGTAGATGTCAAAGGTCTTACTGGAAAGAAATCACATACTCCACCATTCATACGGCATGCATTTTACAATATTTTAGATATTTTGAGTACGGTAAATTCAGAAAAGGATTTTGAGTCTGCTAAAGAAAAGATCAAAAATATTATCCAAGAAAATGCCAGAAACTTGGAATCTCGAAAAATACCATATGCAGATCTTAGCTTTAATGTAATGGTAAACAAATCTCCTGCGAAGTATGGCAAGAAGATCACAACTAGTAATACTTCAAAAACAACAACATCATCGTCACCAACAGTGACGATAACTAGTACTAAAACAACTTCACTAGATGGCAAAGATAGAGAAGTTGAAAACTACAAGGGGTTGCCACAACACATCAAGGCCGCAAAATTACTACTAGATATAGGAAAGGAGATCAAGGCAGGCGATATTATTTCATATGTCAAGACAAAAACAGGAGACGGTGTCAAACCAGTAGAGCTAGTAAAAGCAGAAGAAATTGATACAGAAAAATACCTTGAAGCTATGGAGGCAACGTTCGATCAGCTTTTATCATCTTTGAACTTTAATTTTAAATCCATTCTAGGCAAACCACATCA
Source organism: Candidatus Nitrososphaera maunauluensis (assembly GCA_041156085.1). Taxonomy (GTDB): domain Archaea; phylum Thermoproteota; class Nitrososphaeria; order Nitrososphaerales; family Nitrososphaeraceae; genus Nitrososphaera_A; species Nitrososphaera_A maunauluensis. Next base: position 5,581 of record JBEVTH010000015.1, on the reverse strand, counting down.
ATCAAACTTGGATGAGTTGTTTTGGAGCAAATGATAGTAGAGGGGTGTGTTTATGTATTTTTGCGTACGTTTATACAAATCAAAAGAAATTATTTTTTATGAGATCAAAACAATCTTCTTTGCAGTCTCTCAGTCAGTTTGAATTTTAGTATGCTACTATATGGTGCTATTTAGACAAAATCTCTGTCTTGAATAAATTATACTAATATCACCTAAAAAAAATCTAAAAACGCAAAAAGCATTTAATGTATATAGTAGTTATTTCCTTAATAGTCTTGAAGAAGAAGATTACAACTACCAGTAGTGCTGCTATTGAATTTCTTCAACCCCTATTCACTATTCCTGAAAAAACAAACGCAGGATATAGTTTTGCAGATATCCCTATCAAAATTTCCTTTAACGAATCAAATGTGGTGGTTTATGGTATTCCTATAGATATTACGACTAGTTTTGGAAAAGGAACTGTCAGAGGACCTGAAGCGATTAGATTAACCTCTGCACGACAGATTGAAACTTTTATCCTCGATGAAAAAGTAGACATTTATGATAAAGTCAAAATCTATGATCTTGGAGATGTAAAGATTCCTATGCCTATAGTGGGAGGAGAAAAAAAAGAAGATACGGGGAAAGAAAATAGACAGCAGATCAGCAATATCATGCATATATTATCATTTTTGGGCAAGACAATACCTAAAATAACTTCCATATTATATGAAGCCAAAAAACTACCTGTAATGATAGGTGGAGAACATACTCTGTCTTATTATCAAATGAAGGCATTATCCCCTGAAAAACCAGTTATAATTCATTTTGATGCACATAGGGATATGAAACCAGAATATGATGGTATGAGGATGTGTCATACAACACCATTCTATCATATCATAAATGAGGGCTACATACCAGGCAAGAATATAATCCAAATTGGGATACGTCAGACAGATAGGCAAGAAAATAGTATGGCAGAAAAAAACGGAGTTGTGACTTTTGATGCTTGGGACATTCACAATAGAATTGATAATCTGTTACGATATCTAAGAATGGCAACAGCGAATAAAAAGATCTACATATCGTTTGATATAGACGTCTATGATTTGCCCTATGTTCCATGTACTGGAACCCCAGAACCATTTGGGTTGAACCCTTTTGAAGTTTTACAGATAATCAAAAGCATAGATACATCTGCAAAACTAATAGGATTGGATATTGTAGAGGTGGCTCTACGAAATGATGATTATAGAGAAGGTGTCCTGGCAACACAAACTTTATTGAGAATATTGTCACATATGAGGTGTATATATTGACTAAATATATTGTGAAGATTATATATGGGTTAGAAATAATTTATCTCTAACTGCTTTAAGGCATGATCTCCACTACTTTTATCTATGGGACAAAAAGGCAAACAGATAGTCGAAATTGACGTAAATGAAGTAATAAAGGACTTAAATTCCGCATATGCTGATGAATGGTTAGCTCATTACCAATATTTTCTCTATGCTCAAGTTATGCAAGGTATGGATGCAGAACAACTTAAAGAAAAACTTGAAATACAATCAACTGACGAAATGAATCATGCAAAAATCCTGCTTAACAGAATACTTGAGCTTGGCGGAAAGCCAACTACTGACATAAACAGTGCTTCTACATGTGGTTTTTCTCCGCCACCCGATGATCCACACAATCTTAATTCGATAATAGAACTTGTACTCAAAGGCGAGCGATGTGCAATTGAAAAATATAATAACTTGGCAAAAAAATATCATATGAAAGACCTTGTAACCCACGAAATATTCGAGGATTTTCTCAAAGATGAAGTAAGTGATGAGGAAGACTGGGAAAACTTCTTACCTTCTATCCAACGCAAATAATATAAAGAACTACAACAAAAGTAATTAAAAATATGCTGAGTGCTGAGGGAATGTGAGATTACATAATAGTAGAGTCAATATGATGTGGGGCTAAAAAGTTACTATCTAGAGTAACGATCTGCTTGAAGCCACGGCTTATTTTTATTATCAATTATGACATTTATATGTACAGGACAATATCCAACCATCAATTTACTTTTTTTACTTTGCTCGAAATATCGCAAAAACTAACTCATACTTATAAATAATTCAAAGATGCGTAAGCACTGACTCAATTTCATGAGCATTAATAATTTATCTACTTGTAATCTTCTTTAGTAACGTAATCGATAGATTTAACAAAACGTAGACTAATATTCTTGTTAAAAAGTTAACAATTGGAGTCTTTTATTATTAGCTTTTTATGATGTTGTCCAAATAGTATTTCCTTTTGATTTTCTGAAAGCATACGAAGTTGTTGCATTATATCCGCATAATAAGGATGCGGGTTTTATATCAGATGTACTTGTTATAAACATTTCATAATCAATACCTCTTTTATGTCGCCATTAAGCGACCCCCATTTCAGTAATGATGGATATTCCGTTCTTACCTATCTTATATCTATTTTTCAATAATGTCAAGGAATCCGAGAAAATCTGCTCCTGACCCGAAGAATTTCTCTATCGATCTTATTGTTAGAATGGAATCGTTCTTTCTATATTTTTTACGCTGATGCCAGTCTCTCCCAAATAACCTGTAATTCACTCGATACGATTAGAAAGAAGCAGAACTATATCGTTTTTCCCTTTAAGTAGTATTCTGTAGTAGTGAGAATAAATTTCTCTTTGTATTGTCAAATCAGGATAAATTAGAATGTTAAGTTTATAATTAATAGTTATATATTTTCAAATTATAACTATATAATTACCAAAAAGCAATATCTATAGTATTATATCACAATAAGTAATTTAACGAATTATGAAAGCTCCAACTTTAGAGCACTTATAAAATCAAAATAAAATTTTGTCTATTTCAGCATGCATGCAGACCATACACACAAAAAACTAGACCATGATTTGAGGTCTTTGTGAAAGATACCTCGGCAGGTTTAGCGGTAGATATGGTTTGTCTGCTGTCTCGATATTTATCTTGTCAACAAGCTCCTGCAATCTAATTTCATATTGCTTGCCTGCAATTCTATCACGAACTACAAATTTGTTTCTAGTCTGCATTTCTTTATCGCCTATTACCATCGTATAGTGGATCCACTCAGTCTCTGAATCCCTGATCTTTTTTCCAACAGACTCATCTCTATCGTCTATGTCTGTCCTAATTTGTTTACTTGAAAATTCTTCGGCTATTTTTTCACAAAGAACCAAGTGTTGCTTGGCAACAGAAATCAATCTGACCTGTGTATGGGTGAGCCAGAGAGGAAATGAAGGCACTCCACTGCCTGACCTTGAAATTTTAGCAGCCTTTTCCAATAGTGCGTATATTATACGTTCTATTGCACCGCTCGGAGAGTTATGTAATATTATAGGGTTCTTTTTGATGCCGTCTTCATCAACAAATTCAATTTGATATCGTTTACCATTTTCAACATCTATTTGGTCTGTAGAAAGTGCGGAGGCCTTGTTCAAATTATCGATGAAATTAAATTCCCACTTTAGCGTAAAGTAAAAGAATCGCTCTTTCCACATCTCTACAATAACTGGTCTGCCAAATCTGCTAACCAGTAGATTTACAAAATCCTTGTTTGCATTATAAAAGTCTTCAGTGAACCTTATTGCCATCTCTATATCTGTTTCAATAGATAATCCAAGTGCAGTGATTACGTTAATAGATAATTCAAATCTCTTGAGAAATTCTTCCTTTGCCTGATTCATGTCTCTGCACATTGCATGGCAATCCGGCATACTAAATGCCCTCAAGCGTCGCAGGCCAACCAGCTCTCCACTTTTCTCCCTTCTAAAACTGTAACGAGTTAGTTCATAGAGCTTTAAAGGTAGATGTTTGTATGATATCTGAAAGTCTTTGGCCATTAGAAACTGTCCAAAACAGGCTGCAAATCTCAAAAATAGTTGTTTGCCATCTGCAGCGATGTTGTATTGTCGTGCAGGGAACCGATTAAAGTAACTTTCCATGGAGGGATGTTTAGAATCATACATAATTGGTGTCTCAACCTCTATACCACCATATTCCATCACCATTTTAGTAACGTACTGTTCAATGAGGGATTTCATCAATCTTCCTTTTGGATAGTATCGCATATTTCCAACATCAGAAGCAGGTTCGTAATCCGCTATTGACATCTTTTTCATTAATCTAACATGTGGCGGCTGTTCATCAACTGTTCTCTTCTTTGCCATTTCATAATTTACCAAAGCATGCAAATTCATTTGTTGATTTTTGAATTTAAATTCATTGACAGGAGTCAGCATCCCATCTGGTTTCAAAATATACCAAAGTGATTGTAATTTTTCTTCTGCTTTTAGAGCAGATGATACTTTCTCTTCTGACTGAGTAGTATTAGTAATTGTAGCAGCGCCAATACTGAGATCATCATTACCACTGCTGTCATCAGCATCTTTTTTATCTAAAGAGCGTTGTTGTTTTGTCAATACTTTGGCATTTTCTGCCAGTGGATGTCCCTTAACTCTAATATCAAAAGCCTTGGTCCATCCAAAAGGCGCCCTATGAACCTCATCTATTGACTCTTTTGCAATATCCTCAACTACCTTTATAATTCCAACAGCAGTTGCAGGGGTGGCAAGGCTAGAGCTAAGATGTGCATATGGATAAATCAATAACCTCTTACTCTTTACTGTATCTAAGTACTTTTTAATTTCGCCAACTGCAATATTTGCAACACTTTCGTCATCATCGTTTTCTATAGCAATAAGTACAACGACAAGATCTTCCAATCGAACTTTGGATTTAGATACATTGTCTTCTGCATCTTTAATTTCCTTGGCAATAGGTTCGTACTCTATAAAATCAGAATGTAGTTGAAGAAGACGCATTTACTGGACACAGAAGTATCCATCGAGCTGAATTAAAGCTTTGTATTTTTTACTTGTGCTCCAAAGAGAATGTGAAATAAAAGGAAGAGAAAAATTCATCTCACACGGGTATACATGTAGGAATTTTCCATAATATCTTTTATGGAAAATTATGTTATTTACTTGTCCTATTCTTTTCTGTTCTCCTTTCTCTTCTATAATCTTTGTGGCCAAAGTCAGAAAGTCACATGTAAATTGTGTTATATTCTTACAAGAGTTGCAGTATTCATAAATGGTATTTCTCAAATACTCATGAACATGCACATTTATTTGATCTCTTTGTAAGTGTTTTTTCACTCTAACCAAATATCTAAAAACACTCCTAACTTGTGATGTTAGAGCAAAGTGATATTAGTGATGATGGCAAAAATTAAGTAACATGGCTCAAACAATTTGTATTAAGTGTGGTTCGGAGCTTAAACCATCTTCTTATTGTGAGCTTTGCAAAGAACCATTAGTTTTTTCATGTACTTCTTGTAATTATATTACTGAAGAAAAAATTCATGCCGATTGTAGGAATGCAAATGAATTGACAAAGAAGACAGATGCAACAATACACTAGAATAGTAGTAGTCATGTGCTTGCTTCATGGTATTTGAAGATAGAGATTAGCTCAGATCGATGCATCGGTGATCGTTGGTGTTCTAATTCTAGCAAGTGTGACAA
>JBEVTH010000014.1:0-26471 GCA_041156085.1 Candidatus Nitrososphaera maunauluensis | reverse complement strand
GTAATCAAAATACGCATTACTTACGATTCTTAGTTCATCATTAAATATAATAGATATACATACCTTTTTCAAGGAATGTCTGCTCCTAATAATAGTAATAATAAGAACGATAGCAGCCATCACTCTAACAACCCAAGGAAAATTTTAGTTGTAGACGATGACCCAGATCTAACTTCACTCTTTAAGATGGTTTTAGAAATGAGCGGATTTGAAGTGGATGCGTATAATGATCCTGTATTAGCGTCATCTAACTTCAAGCCAAACTCCTACGGTCTGGCATTATTAGATATTAGAATGCCTGAAATGAATGGATTCGAATTGTATAAAAAAATAAAAAATATGGACAATAAAATCAAAGTATGTTTTATTACAGCATTTGAAGATTACCATGAAGGGTTCAGAGAATCATTCCCAAAATTAGATGAAATAAAATGCTTTGTTAGAAAACCAAAAGCAATAGACGATCTAGTAAAACATGTAGCAACAATTCTGGGATAAGTTTACCACTACGACTAGCATGGAAGAAGAGGAGAGAAACGGGGATCATATACTAAAAGGAAAGGAAGATAGTTTAAGAAGATGGTTGGAAGCACTCCAGCATCAGGAGTTTGTATTCACCCTGGTTGCGAGTGTACTGTAGTGTTATTTCCTAACAAAGACTTGCAAATAATATGGAAGTTTACTTACCGAATATTGAATTTCGAACGCAGGGTAAAAGTTGTCAATAAAGAAGTTGATACTTTGCTAGTTTCTTGGATCGATATGAAGTAAACATCTATATCTGCAGTAACTCACTATTTTGATTTTTTGTTTATAGACTACAGCTAACAATTAATATTATTTATTCACCTGCAATTTTATGCAAATAGACGCAATATTATCAGATTATGACGGAACTTTGTGTCCTGCTGCTTCTGTAAAAGGTAATGGCGGTAGCAACAGCAAAATACCCACTAAACTGGACAAAATACTTTGGAACATCTCAAAGGAAATACCTGTTTGTATAGTCTCAAGCAAAGATTTTTTCTTTCTCCATGATAAGACAAAATTTGCCAAGGTTGTTTCATGTATGATGGGGATTGAAACACTAGTCCTTAACAACCACCACTACAGTCAAGGTTTATCGGGGAATAAAAGTATTGATGATATTGATAGAACAAGTATTACAGGTTTACAGGGTAATGATGATAATTTCCAATGTATAGCAACACGGCATATACTTACAGACAAGGAAATATTACAAAATAATTCAGGATTACTCCGCGATATAGCCAATGAAATAGCATTGAATTTCAAAGATATATCGGTTGAACAAAAATTCACTATTGATAAAGAAATCCTGGCTGGAGTTACATTTGATTATAGACATAATATAGAAGATTGGCAATCATTCAAACAAAATACTGAGCCGATTTTGAAGCAAGCAATACATCAAAAAATCAGCATGCTGCAAGAGCAACAACAACAAAAACAATACAAATCTTATCCAATTGATGAAAATGACAAAGAAAATCAGCAGCAGCTCTATATTCAAACATATTCTACACATCCTTTCATTGACCTGTATAATATAAAATCAGACAAGGCGGTGGCATTTGATATTACGGTGTCACAATTAGCATCTTTTCCTAATAGAAATATAATGACAAAAAAGGTATTGTACCTTGGTGATTCAGAAAACGACAATCCAGCATTTAGAAAAGCAGATGTTTCTATTGGAGTACGTTCTGATAAAAGAGTAAATCCAAAATTAGATTCTAAATACACAATACAATTTAGTGAATTAGCAGCTTTTCTTGAACGACTACAGAATAATGACTTTGTGTTTTCTAACAACATTCTCAATTAACGAAATGGAAGAAAAAAATTGTCTTTATCTTTTTGCTATTACTACAATCACTGCTATAGTACTTCAACTTCGTGTAAAGTTGCCAATCCATTATCACCGACCATTCTCTTTATCTGTGGAAGTAATGGTTCAAGTTTTGATTTTTCCTCTATTACCTCTATCATTACAGGCATGTTGAAGGATATTCCTTCAAGCTTAATGGTCGACCTTCTACGTTTACCAAATCCATCAACACCATTCCATAAGGTGGCACCAGAAATCTTTGCACCCATGAGAAAATCTATTAATAAATTTTGTAGCCGTTTACCATGTAATTCATCATTGCGTTTTATTCTTATAGTAAGACACCACACTTTCATTCTTGTCATTGTCTTATTATATCACCACCATTCTCATTCTCTATACTGCAGCCGCGCCCTATGGTCTGCTGAGGCTCAATCATCCTCCTCCCCCAACTCCCTTCGCTATGACTGCCACCAATGCTCTACCTGCAAATATTGCTAAGATGGAGAACCCTACATTTGTTAACATGTATAGGACGGCAGCATAAAATTGCTTATTATCCAGTAGATTATTTGTCTCAAGAGCAAAGGATGACATGGTAGTAAGTGAACCGCAAAATCCTATTGCAATCAGAAAAGAATATCTCGTATCCAAATTCCATATTACAGACAAAACTGAAAATATGCCCAAAATAAAACTTCCAGTAACATTAACCGTCAAGACGTTAATTGGAAGTATTCCTAACGTGGTTGGCATAGATACCATCTTGTATCTAAGAAAAACTCCGGCTAACGCTCCAATTGATAAAAATACAAGTTCAATTCCTTTCATTATTTTGGCCTACCATTTTAATTCTCTTTTTTTGATTGATTGAGGTAGGCATCATCAGCATAAGCATTGTTGTTATCTATAATGCAGTTCTGGTTTGGATTGATTTTTTTTCGATATATCCACACCATGGCTAATGCCATAGCCGATGTTTTATCTCTATAATCATATTCTTAAACTTATCTGACTACCCTTGTTTTCAGGATTTTTAACTTGCCAAATACCTTAGACTTGACAAACCCAAACACATTATTTATAAAATATGAACATGTGAAAAGCCTGACAATCATGATCTTGACCAAATCTATAATTGGAGTCTATATTGTTCCAGTCTTTACTATATTATCATTGTTATTATCTTGTATTCTCTTAATTTCTATACAAAATCAAAATGCAGCAGCAGTATTTGGAAGATTAAAACCATTGACAATAGTACCTATATCGTTATTACCATCATCATCATCACCTTCAGCCTGTATTGTATATAATAAAAATCAAAACTCAATTACAATTAACTGCCATTCTGCGCGTCTTATAGATGTATATAATCAGTTTCATAATCCTAGTATTCTAGCTAAAGAACAACAACAACCTAATAAGAATAATAATAGCCCGAGGAGAGAATACGTGGTTATTAAATGCTAGCTTGGTAATAAACAAAGGATCCATGCTTACTATTGATCCAAGGGACACTAACTGGCTAAAGATGCTTGGTACAGATGCAGACAATGTAAACAAAATACTTGTTTATGGTAGCCTCAAAATTGATTCAGTCAAAATAACATCGTGGAATCAATCGTCAAATTACTATACGTCAAGTAACGGATCAGGAGAGTCTTATCCGCATATAACACATTCTGGCACTCCAAGACCTTTCATAGCAGTCGAACCTGGAGCAACAGGTACTACCAATATTACTAATTCAGAGATTGCATATCTAGGATATGAGGGAGGAATTGGTAAGGGAACTTCTGGGCTTGAATATCGTAATGCAGGTGACGGCAGTATATTAAGAGGCAATAATATACACGATCTCTATTTTGGTTTTTATTCTGATGGTGTAAGTGGCATTATTATTGAAAATAATCAATTTCATAATAATGGACATTATGGTATTGATCCACATACTGGAACCCACGATATGATAATTCGTCATAATGTCATTTATGATAACAATGGTAGTGGAATAATTTGCTCATTAAACTGTTACAATATGTTGATAGAAGATAATAAAGTCTACAATAATACAGGCGGAGCAATAGCCTTCACCAGAATTGTGGCTAATTCTATTGTCAGGGATAATTACATAGAAGACCAGTCGACAGCTATTTTTGTTTCACAGTTTCGCAATGGCCAGATATATAATAACACAATTTCAAATGATGACAGAGATGATGCGGGAATTGTTCTAAGTAATGTTTCTTCTTTCAGTAAGATATTTCATAATATAATACATAATATAGGAAATGGCATAACTATCGAGAAAGACTCTAATGCAAACACTATATACTACAATACAATATTCAATCCAGGCTTACATGCTATAGTGATTGATAATAGTAATAACAATACAATATATAGCAATCAGATAATTAATTCGCAGAATCCACATAGCAAACTAGACAATAATAATTTCGCTGCTAGATTTGTTCCCATTGTCCAAGTGCAAGATGGATAAAATGGTTTCCCCTATGTCCTTTCACTAGCACATGATGACTTCGAAAAACGAGAGAATAGACAAGCTAACAACGTAAATATATAATTATTATACAACAAGCAGAATATTCTTGTAGGCAACGATTTGTTATAAACAGAATTCAGAGGTCATTAACCGATGTATATTGAGGTGCTGCCTCTAACACTGCTACCACTTCCATTATTTTCTCCTATATCCCTATCTATGGCAATATTATTGTTCATCTCCATCAATAATATTGGATCTATTAATGGGATGTTTTTTGATAAATAAAGCCATTGCTATGATAGCAGTAAACGTAAAGAGTATACTATACAATATGGCAATACTCAGATTGAAGTTATCCCACAAATATCCAAACGCAACATTACTTACAAAAAATCCGGAGCCAATAACAAGATTATATATTCCGTATGCTGTGCCACGTAGGTCTGATGAAATGTATCTTGGTATTATTGCCCTCTGTAATGTCTCTGAAATCCCTATATAAATTCCAAATACAGCTGCCAATACATACGCATAAAGAAAGCTATTTCCTCTTCCTATGGTAAATACGACCATGAGAATAGAGGAGACTGCAAAAACGGCATATCCTATTATCAATACCTTTTCCTTGCCGATTTTATCAGCTAACAGACCAGAAGGAATACCAATTGCAGTATGCGAAATGTTGATTACAGCATAAACTAATGGTATGACGTTTTTGTTTATTCCCAAGTCAGATGCTTTTAGCAAAATAAAAGAATAATTGAAGGCACCAAGGCTAAATACACCTGATATAATAAGCAGAATAACAAAGGGCCTATTTCCTTTCAAGACATTGCCAAAGTTTGAAAACACAGTAGCAGTATTGGTAGTGGAAAGCCTTTTTTTGATAACAACTTCTTTTACAATAAATATTAGAATTATAACTGCAATAGCGCCAGGAATCAAAGAGACAAGAAATATTCCACGAATATCCATTACCTGAAGGAGTGCAAAGGCAGCAATTGGCCCAGCTATGGCTCCCATTTGATCAATTGTTCTGTGTATTCCAAAAGCTTTACCAGAACTGGATTCAGGTATCGAATCAGCTATCAATGCATCACGGGGAGCCGTCCTCAACCCCTTTCCTGTCCTATCAGCTGCTCTAACAATAAATGCAGCAAACCATCCTGTCGTTACTGCAAAAAACGGCTTACTGATTGTAGATAAAGCATAGCCTGCTAGAACAAAGATCTTTCTTTTTCCCAGTTTATCAGATAAAGAACCTGAAACCATTCTGAAAGCATAGCTGATAAGCTCTGCTGAACCCTCAATACCTCCAAGGATAGCTCTTGGAGCTCCAAGGTTGGTGACTATGAATAAAGGTAGTAATCCTAAAATCATCTCTGTTGAAAAATCAGTAAAGAAGCTTACAAGACCTAATGCTACAACGTTGCGCATTCCGATGGGCCTGTTTTTGTCGTTGCTATTTTGATCAGAATGATTTTTTGTCAAATTCCATTGCTTCTTCCTTTCTATTTCTAATATCAATAATGGATATTGATGGTGACTATTTGTGTATCTTGTCTATTTGTTTATTATGTGTGATCTCTATTAGACATATCTCTTCTTCTGCCTACTACTGATATTGAAGTAAGTATTATTGGCTTGAGGAGAAAATAATATATGAATAAACATTTACGCCTATAATATTTATACAAGAATAAACATATAGAGTCTAAAACATATTTTTACTTTTTACCGATTGTTTTGTTTTAGTCTAGTTATCGAATACCAAATTAGATCTTGTGTTCATTTATTATATAGAAAGGTCTATTTCATATTTTTATATAAACAAAAGCAACGCTAACGTTATATCATAGAATTCATATAAAGTTGGCTAAATGTCATCTGAAAATAATTATAATTATTCGTCTACATTAGCATCTAAACATGGATTTAATAATAATAACAACAATCATATGAAATTGGATGACATTGAATTTCTTCAAATAAGATATACTGATGTTCCTGGAAAATTTTTGGCTAGATATGTCTTAAAAGATAATGATCAGCTGGAAGATCTATTTAGGGATGGCGTCGGACTAGATGGATCATCTGTAAATGGATTTGCAGATATTAATGAATCTGATCTGGTACTGCTTCCAGATAAATCAACGATCAAAATAATACCTACGACAACAATACCTAACTACAATATCGCATCTGTGATTGCAAATGTGTATAGAGGCTTTGGACAAGGGAGATTATCTAAAGATCCCCGACTTGTTTCACAATGTATGGAAGGATATCTCGCAGAGAATGGATTGTATTGTCAAATTGGATCTGAAGTTGAATGTTTCATCTTTGATGATATAGTATTTTATAATAATGATCAAGATGATAAAAAAAGGAAGAGAAGTCTTTATCAGCCCAAAATAATATCTGTAGAACAATATGGAACAGGTAAGTATCCAATCCGTAGAAAAGAAGGATATGATGCACCTCCGTTTCAGGATTCTTTAACAGAATTCAGATTTGAAGTTGCAGAAATATTGAAAAAATGTTATTCAATAAAGGTGACAAATCTAATTCATGAGGTAGCAAGTAGTGGTCAAATAGAAATCAACTTTGTGCATAGCGCTTTGACAAAAGCTGCAGACAATGTTCAGATATATAAAGACGTTGTTAGAAATGTAGCAAAGAAACATAATAAGGTATCTAATTTTATGCCAAAACCAATCTATGACTGCAAAAATCACGATGATAGTGGTGATAATGGTTCAGGTATGCATACCAGTGTTAGTTTATGGAATAGTACAAATAATAGTCAGAACGACACTAACATTTTCTATGATGAAAATGATGATTATGCTGAGCTCAGCCAGACTGCAAGATACTTTATTGGCGGAATACTATATCATGCACCTTCTTTGGCTGCATTCGTAACTCCTACGGTTAACTCTTATTATAGGATGGTTCCAGGATTTGAAGCTCCTGTCTATATTGCTTGGGGAAGAGGAAACAGGTCAGCTGTTATACGAGTACCAGTGGATAATAAGAATAATTTCAAATCAAAACGTATTGAATTTCGAGCACCTGATCCATCTGCTAATCCGTATCTAGCATTTTCAGCAATAGTAGCAGCAGGACTCGATGGTATCAAAAGAAAAACAGATGTAAGTAACTCGGTTGATGAAAATATCTATAAAATGTCTGATTCTAAGAGAAACAGTTTAGGTATAAAATCACTTCCACGTAGTCTGGAAGAATCACTTGAAGAGCTTAAAAGTGATTCAAATTATCTTATGTGTTTTCCTGGCGGGTTGATAGAAACTTATATGATGCTCAAGGAGGAAGAGATAATACAAGTAGGAAAAGATAAATCAAAGACAAGGCAGTTTATGTTCTATTACGACGTATAATAAGAAAAATAGGTCAAATTAAAGGATCTATCTGAGAAAAGCAAATAGAATTTAAACTCAGTCTTCACTTAGGGGCTATACATTGCCGTCGAAAATATTACTGTCACTTCTATATAATTAGGTATTATTAGCATTATCTGTAGCAGTAAATCAGTTCTGATGTGTCATAGGAATTTTCGGGACTTTGTATATAAATAATAAAAAAATCGAACCACTGTCTATTCCCATAAGATCCAATGTAGGATAATAGTCTGCTAAAGAATAAGATAAAATGAAGGTATGAGAAGTACCAAATATTTGTCCATTAATTGCATATTCAATAATACAGATAGATCATCAGGGTTCTGACTACAGTCTACAAATGGATGACTGTTATCCATCAGAGCATATAGGTGATGTTTGTAAATTGGGATTTGGAAGAGGACAAGTAAAACCAACAGCAGGGTTATCTATCCATCATTGTTTAATGTTTAGCTTCCTTTTTATTTCTCATAATAAGAAATCCACATTTTTTAATTCTATTTCATCCAACTCCATTGACTATGTTGTCTCTGTCCGTAGGCTCTTATGTTATGTTATGTTATGGTATGTTATTACGGTCTTTTGAATTTCGTTCTCAATTCTGCTTGCCCTATTACGTCCAATAGCCTTGACTCTAGTGGATGTTTGTATAGATTTGCGCAAGTTATTATTCACCGAAAGAATTGTTGCTGAATTGTAAATTCCTATCAATATCAAAAATAATGAGCGGAGCTTCTAGTTAGAGAGACTTTGAATTCATCGTTATATCTCATCATGTTGATATCTTGCTCTTATGATTTCGTAATCTTAGCAGCATCTTTGTTGCTGTTAGTAAATAATAAACTTGTATAGTATATCAGGCATTATGCCGTTAATGGTATGAGTGTCTATCACTTCTCTTGTGTTTCTGGCAGCACATTTCATTAATTTGGTTTATGTTTGTAAGAAATGCGACCCTTTTCTATATTCGTCTATATTCGTTCTCATTCAAGGGACTCGACTTTATCTTGACGATCATGATTGAATGTTTGGTTTGTTATCTATTTTAGATCTATCATATACGATTAAGGGAGGACATAAAATACTGTTTCTATTTTCAAAATATTTATCGTCTAATGCCATCCTCCACTTCTATAATAATCCTCTTCTGATATAGATTAGTTGTTGCTTAGAAATTGTTGTTGTTAAGTTCAGAAACCTTATTTATTAACCAATTAATCATTTTCTTCTGCTGCGCTAATATCAAAGCTATCACTAATTGTTCACTCGGAAAATATTGTTTGTTAGCATTGACTATAATACCAATATAATCGCAATACTCAGTTAACATCTTTTTGAATAATTCCTTATCATGCTCTGAATCCAATCTATTTGTAAAGCTTTTCCACAATTCTACTTCTGCAGCAAGATTGTTTTGGTTTATAAATTGGCTTATCATAATCTACTATGCTCTTTTCTACGCGTCTTTTAAAGATTGAAACACTCGACAGGGAGGGTATGTTTTTACTCGACCCTTTTAATTCAGACACCCTGTCACTTTAACTTTTTATACTCCTGCTCAGTCCACTCAATTAGAGATTGTAAGTCATTGGCAACGTAATCAACATCGATGGCTTCTGTAACAATCTTGAGCTTGGATGTAGATGATAATATTGTATAAATCTGCCCCTTTAGCTTTGTCTTCATCGATTTGCTAACGGTAGATAGAAAACGTAAAGATCTTTCTTCTGTAGAATAAATACAGATAATCATTATACCTCTTTTATTTTTCCAAACCTTAGTTATGTAGTGCTCTAAATCGATATCAAAAAATGGATCTATATGTAGTTCCATATTGCCTATGTACAACGAATTCCAACCCAGTATTTGTAAAGTAATTGTCCCAATCTTAGCACTGTATATTTGATCCTCCGAGCCGGCTATACATATGGCATATGCATTCGGTTTGATTTCCCTAGGTTGTAAGTGAAACTTTATGAAATCAATTAATTCTAGTATCATATTTAGAAGAGCGATTTTTTCTGTCTTTCCTAGCCGACTCCTATTATATAGTTCATTAAGAGTATTTATGGTTGGTAGAATTACATCTGTTAGAATTTTTAGTTGATCAGCACTTGAATTTATCACATTTATTATTATTCGTCGGCCTTGATTTTCATCTCCTATTAGTACTGCATTCAAAAATTTTTGTTGAACTTCAAGAAAATTTATTGGAAATTCAAAATCAATTACTCCTGTTTCAAGATACCATACATTTACAGAACCCACTGTTTTTTTCTTAATCAATCCAATTGTAGATAATACATTGAGATATTTTGTGATAGTTATTCTGTTAATTCCTGTTTTATCAGCTAGTTCTATACCTGACAGACCTGTATCGTTATTTTGTAAAACAAAGATAATTTTACGTTTGACTTCTTCTAATGTATATCGCTTGTACACGATTTCGTCAACTCTGTAGTCGAATAAAAAAGTTTTATTGTCATTTATTGAGAAGATTGCGTGAGTTTGATATTAGCTCTGTTAGAGCATTGAAAGTTTTTGCTATGTCACTCATTCTCACAAGCACAATTGTATCAGTATAACAACTGACTGTATCTTCAATGTTTATATGTCGACGGGATAATTGGTTATAGAAAGCAGTAGCACAGCCAGGAGTTTTAATGATTTCTTCAGGACTGTGAATTATAATCGCAGCCAGATCATCTTCAACTTCTAAAATATCATAAAGAGCAAACATCGCCTTGACTTCATTTAATAAGATATCATCAAATACTAATGTAATAGAAAAAATGCTCTCAGAAACACTGATAAAATTGTCTACTCTTTGTGTTAAAGCCTTTGCAACTTTCTCTATATTCCTCCTATGTTTACTTGCTGATAGTTTCGCAACATCTGTCTTTACACTAAGCGTACTGCTCGCAAGAATTGACGCAATAGGTCGTTCTGGAATTTCTGGAATTTCGTAAATATTTCTTGAACGCTTGAGTGCTGTGATTATGCTTTCGATGTTGGTATGTCTATTCATTATATGTTCTATTTGTGGGCTGATTATTCGTGCGAGTGCGCTGATGTTACAATAATCTCGTTGTAGAGAATCTTGGAAAGAAAGATCATTATTGATGATTTCTTTTACTGTGTTGGTTATTGATTTTCCTTGACCAACATTGGTCATATTTGCTCATATTTGGATCATTATTGACCAAAAAATATAAATGTAGTGCCATCAATCGCAACGCGTAATATATGGTAAAAGATAAAGCAGTGCTTGCATATTCTGGAGGATTGGATACTTCAGTCTGTATCAGATATTTGCAGACGTTATATCGTTATGATGTTATTACTGTAACTGTGGATTGTGGACAAAACGATGACTTTAGGGAAATTGAAAAAAAGGCAGAGACAATTGGTGCAATAAAACATATCTATATTGACGCAAAAGAAGAATTTGCATTAAATTATGTTATCCCATGCATTAAGGCAAATGGATTGTATCAGAATAAGTATCCTCTGGCAACAGCTCTTGCTCGGCCACTAATAGCAACTAAAGTAATGGAAGTGGCGAATATAGAAGGAGCCGCTGCTGTTGCTCATGGCTGTACTGGAAAAGGTAATGATCAGATTAGATTCGATATTACAATGCGTTCTCTAAATCCAAAATTAAAAATTGTTGCACCGATAAGAGATATGAATCTGACCAGAGACATTGAGATTAAGTTTGCTGAGGAACAAAATATTCCCATTAGTGCAGTAGCAAGCAAGTATAGTGTAGATCTTAACATTTGGGGCAGAGCAATTGAAGGTGGAAATATAGAAGATGCTTACTTGGAGCCACCAGAAGATGCTTTTCAGTTAGTAAGGTTCGGAAATACCAATGCCGGTTATCTTGAATTGGAATTTAAAGATGGAATTCCAATTGCTGCAGACGGAATATATATGAACATTAATCGTCTGATAGAATACGTCAATAAGAAAGTTGGTTCTTTTGGAGTAGGTATTATAGATCATATAGAAGACAGGGTTATAGGGATAAAATCCAGAGAAGTTTACGAAGCTCCAGCCGCCATCGCAATAATTGAAGCACACAAAGATCTTGAAAAGATGGTGTTAACCAAACATGAACTCCGATTTAAACAACTCGTTGATGAACAATGGAGCTGGATAATTTATTCCGGTTTATGGCAAGATCCACTTCGAACCGATTTGGATAGCTTTATACATGCAACTCAAACCAAGGTTAGTGGAAAAGTAAAATTAAAAATGCAAAGAGGATCACTCTGTGTGGTAGGAAGAGAGTCTCTATATTCTCTTTACAAACATGATCTAGCAACGTTTAGTGCAGGATCAAACTTTGATCAGGGTTTGGCCAAGGGATTTGTAGAGTTATGGGGTTTGCAATCAATAATTGCAAATGCAGTGGCTACTGAAGGCAAGTTTGACCAAAATGGAGAACAAAATTCAAGATGAAGACACAATGTCAAGAATGTGGAGCCGAAATTAATGTTCCAGACGATATGATGATTGGAGAAATTCTGACATGTCCAGACTGTGGAGGAGATTTTGAGCTTGCTTCAAAGTCAGAAGACAAGATAGAATTGAAGCCAGCTGAAACTGTAGGAGAAGATTGGGGACAGTAGATGGTAAAAGTTTGCATAATCTATGACAAAGTGCGGTTTGAGGAAAAATCACTATATGACAAGGCTAAAAAAAAAGGCTTAGTGACAGAGATTATCGACGCAAAAACGATTACCATCAATAACACCAGTAAAAGAACCACGCTCCAATTATGTGATGTAGTCTTACAAAGATGCATAAGTCACTTCAGAGGATTATACCTTACTGCATGCTTAGAATTTATGGGGTTTGTGGTTATCAATAAATTTAAAGTTGGAGAAACTTGCGGTAATAAATTAATAACATCATTAACACTTGCAAAGTCTAATGTTCCAACTCCGAAAACACATTTCGCTTTTAGCGCAGAATCTGCAATTGAAGTGATAAATACGACAGGGTTTCCAGTTGTTTTGAAACCAATTACCGGTTCTTGGGGTAGAGGAGTCTTTCCCCTAAGAAATGAAGAAGTTGCAAACATGATTATAGAAATGCGTGAAGATAAAGATAGTCCACTTTCACGCATCTACTATATCCAAGAAATGATCAAAAGACCTCCAAGGGATCTTAGATGTATTGTAGTAGGAGATAAAATTGTTGCAGCAATTTATCGTTATTCTACAGAGAACGAATGGCGGACAAACGTATCTAGAGGAGGAAAAGTAGAACTTGCTCCCGTCACAAATGAACTTGAAGATATAGTATTGAGAGCAGCAAAAGCTGTGGGAGGGGGTATATTGGGAGTTGATTTGATGGAAGATGAAAAAAGAGGATTATTAGTCCATGAAGTCAATAATACTGTAGAATTTCGAGGAGCTTCCAACGTTTCTGAATCTGATATTGCAGGCGCAATGATAGATTATGCCCTTACAATTGCAAAAAAATAATTTTTGTAATTAGTGATCCAAATGTGTGTATATTTGACAGAAAATATAAGTGAGGAAATATTAAGGCATTTCCGGATAACAAAATTCATAAGATGCCCTGTTAGCAAAGAAAAGGAGAATTATTAAAAATGGAAGTTGGTGTAGTTGGTGCATCAGGCTATGTCGGTGGGGAATTGTTGCGTTTGCTTGTTTGCCATCCAAAAGTTCACATCAATATGGTAACGTCCAGACAGAAAGCAGGTGAATACGTACATCGTATTCATCCTAGTCTGAAAGGATTCATTGAACTTACTTTTTCACCAATGGATATGGAAAAGTTGGCAAATTCCTGCGATATAGTATTTACTTCAGTTCCTCACGGTAAGGCAAATAAGATTGTGAAAGATCTATATGACAGGGGTATAAAGATAATTGATCTATCCGCAGACTTTCGTTTGAAGAATCCAAAGGATTACATAAAATGGTACGGATGGGAACATCCTTTCCCAGAATTGTTGTCGAAATCGGTGTACGGAGTTCCAGAATTTCACCGTAATGAGATTAAAAAATCACAATTAGTTTCATGTCCTGGGTGTATGGCAGTTACCTCTTTACTTGCAATAAAACCTTTAATAGAAAGCAATTTGATTGACACAGACCATATCGTAGTTGACAGCAAGATTGGCTCATCAGGTGCTGGTGTCAAAGCAAATGCAGGAACACATCATGCTATGCGTTATGGTGTAATTAGACCATACAAGCCCGCAAAACACAGACACACGGGAGAAATTGAACAGGAATTAGGACTTGTCGCCAAGAAACAAATTAGAGTAAGTATGAGTCCTCATGCCGTAAATGTCGTTCGAGGCATTCTTACTACGAATCATACGTTCTTAAAGAAAATAGTTGATGAATTAGAATTGTGGAAAGTTTATAGAAATTCATACAAGGGTGAACCTTTCATTAGATTTATACGTGACAAGAAAGGCATCTACAAATTTCCAGATCCTAAGTTCGTGGTTGGCTCAAACTTTTGCGACGTAGGATTTGATATTGACCATGACAATCATAGACTTATAGCGCTATCCGCATCTGATAACTTGATGAAAGGGGCTGCCGGATCCGCAATACAGAATATGAACATAATGCTTGGCTATGAAGAGATGGACGGCCTGAAATATACTCCGTTGACACCAGTATGATAGTAGTCAAGATTGGTGGCAGTGTAGTGGATGGGCTGCATTCGACCACACTTCCTGACATCAGAAGGATAGTCAAGAAAGGCAGATTGGTTCTTGTCCATGGCGGAGGTAAAGAAGTTACCAATATTGCAACCAAACTCGGCAAAGAACAAAAGTTCATTATTTCACCTAGCGGAGTAAAGAGTAGATATACTGACAAGGAGACTGCTGAAATCTATACAATGGTTATGTCAGGTAAGATCAATAAAGCAATTGTGGGGCTGCTTCTGCGTCAAGATATAAAGGCTGCTGGTATTACGGGAATCGATGGTGGCCTTTTGAAGGCCGAACGTAAAAAGAAGCTTTTGATAATTAATGAAAAAGGGAGAAAGATGGCAATTGAAGGTGGCTATACAGGCAAGATATATACCGTCGATCCGTCTTTAATATATACACTACTGGACAAGGAATATGTTCCTGTAGTTTCGCCTATAGCATTAAGTGAAGAATTTGATTTTCTCAATGTAGATGGGGATCGAGCTGCAGCTCATGTTGCAGGTGGAGTAAAAGCTAACAAGGTGATATTTATCACCAATGTTAGTGGGTTGATATTGGATGATAAACTGGTTACAAACATGACACTTGAGCAGGCAAAAGTAGCATTACCAAAAATTGGGTATGGCATGGAAAAGAAAATTATTGCTTGTACAGAGGCAGTAGAGATGGGGGTTAAGGAAGCTATAATTGCTTCAGGCCAAGTAGAGAATCCTATTTCATCAGCTATGGAACATAATAATTGTACGGTGATTACTGCTAATTGAACGGCGAAGAGCAGTATTTAGCTAATCTGTATCAGAGATTCCCCATAAACATTGCACTTGGTAAAGATGCGTGCATTTGGGATACATCTGGCAAGAAGTACGTTGATTGTATGGGAGGATATGGCGTTGCACTCGTAGGACATTGCAATAACAGGATTGTAAAAGCCATCAAAGATCAAGCTGAGAAACTCATAATATGTCACATGTCTACATACAATGACACTAGACTAAGGTTCCTACAAAAGCTATCAAGATTAGCCCCAGTGGGACTAAACAAAACATTTTTCAGTAATAGTGGTGCTGAAGCAGTGGAAGCGGCATTAAAATTCTCTCGTAAATATACTGGCAAGACAGGTATAATTGCTATGAATGGTGCATACCATGGAAAGACATTCGGAGCACTTTCAGTAACTCACAATGAAAAATACCGACGATCATTCCTGCCGCTTTTAAGTGGTGTAAAGTTTGTTCCCTATAGTGATTCTTCCAAAGTAGAAGAAGCAATTGATGACAATATAGGAACTGTAATTTTAGAACCAATTCAAGGAGAAACGGGAATAATCGTCCCACCAGACGGTTTGATCCAACACATTAGAGAAATTTGTGACCGTCACAAATTAGTTTTAATATTTGATGAAATTCAAACCGGTTTAGGCAGAACAGGTAAGATGTGGGCAGGGCAAAACTGGAGCACTACTCCTGATATTATGTGTATAGCAAAAGGAATTGCAGGCGGAGTTCCAATGGGATTGACATTGGTAAAACCTGAAATCATAGAAGCAATGAAGGTAGGAGAGCACTCTTCTACCTTCGCTGGAAGTCCCCTCGCATGTGCTGCGGGTAGTGCAACCCTTGACACACTGGTAGAAGACAAACTAGTTGAAAATGCTTCGAGTACGGGTAAATATTTCAAAGATGGTCTTCTAGCGCTTAGGGATAGACATAAAATAATAAGAGAAGTTAGGGGTTTAGGCATGATGTTAGCAGTAGAATTACGTTTTGACGTAAGAGATATACTCTTTGATGGGATCAGAAATGGATTACTAATGTTATATTCAGGAAGAAACATAATTAGGCTACTGCCTCCACTTGTAATAGATGAAAAAACTGTTGCTCGAGCATTGGAAATAATGGATCGGTTGTTTACGAAAGAGGAGCAGAAGAGAAATGTCAACTGACCTTGATTCAATTGATGAAAAGATAATACAAACTTTACAAAAGGATTCCCGTAAATCATTTGTAGAAATTGCAAGCGAAATCGGATTGTCTGAATCTGCCATAAGAAGACGTGTAAAAAATCTCATTGATAGCAGAATTATTAAGAGATTTACCATTGAAATGACTGCTAGAGACAAAACAAGTGCTATAGCGCTTATATCTGTTAATTCTACTGCTGATACAAATGTAGTTTCTTCTAAACTCATGAGTCTTAAAGGTGTTGAGGTAATCTATGAAATTACAGGACAATATGATATAGCAGCAATTATCGCGGCACCTACTATCATAGAGATTAACAAATGTATTGATGATGTACGCAAAACTGAAGGTGTCTATGATACAAATACAGTAATCATTCTTAAAACCATTCGATAGTTTTTTTGTCTATTGTCGTTCCTTTTGTTTATAAATTGGCGAAATCCGATCATATATAATAATACATTTGCGAATGCAACAAACAAATGGGTACAAGATAGACGAAATTAGTTGCAAAAACGTTTATATCACATGCGAAATGAGTTTATTAGAGAATCAAGTGTCGCTAAAATCAGATGATCCTAACTACTATGCGCACTGGTATAATGGATTTGACAATAACAAGAAAACAATTAGAATCCTTGACTCCACTCTCAGGGAGGGGGAGCAACATCCCGGAGTTTCATTCACAAAAAAACAAAGGATTCAGATCGCATGGATGCTCGATTCGTTCGGTGTTGATCAAATAGAGATCAGCCCAGTAGTATCAACAGATCATTTTGAGGCTACAAAGACGATTATAAAACAGGGATTAAAAGCTGACATTCTGGCACACGTGCGGGCGATAAAATCTGATGTAGATATTGCCATTAACTGTGGAGCATCCTGGATTGCTACGTATATGGGTATTTCAGATATTCATTTGTCCACAAAATTAAAGATTACAAGAGAAGATGCGAAAATAAGAGCACTCGAAGTTGCTGATTATATTAAAGCACATGGCTTAAAAGCTCGATTTACAATGGAGGATGCAAGCAGAACCGATCCCGCCTTTCTTATTGAAATGTGTAAAGAGATGAACAATCGTGGGATTGAGAGAATAAGTATTCCTGATACAGTAGGGATCATGTGCCCGAAAGGTATGTACAACCTTGTCAAGATGGTCTATGGAAATATCGATATATCAAAAAGCTCATTAGACGTACATTGCCACAACGATGTTGGATTAGCATTAGCAAATGCTTTGGCAGGGTGTGAGGCAGGTGCAGATCAAATCCATACTACGATAGATGGGTTTGGAGAAAGAACCGGTATTCCAGCATTGGCTGAGACTGCAGTTGCGTTGATGTTAATTTACAAATCTAATAACAATTTAAGATTGCATATGTTGAAAGATCTATCCAAGACAATTTCAGAATATACCGATTTGGAAATTCCCGAATCGAAACCAATTGTGGGAGATAGTGCATATAAACATAAAGCAGGCACCCATCTTGCCGCGATTCTCAAAAATCCAGCGGCGTACGAAATATTGGAACCAAAGATTGTAGGCAATAGACGTAAGATCGTATTTGGAGAACTGGCGGGAAAAAATGGTGCAAGTTACTTGTTATCATTGCTAGGATTGGAAACACATCGGCATGAAGGAGAGATTCTAGCTCGCGGTTTGAAAGAACTGCGTATGGGTGATATCTTAGAGTTATATTTGGACGATCGGCTAGAGGGAAAAATACTTAATGATGAAACTCCGAAAGTAAAGGCTAAGGAGTAAATAATAGCATGGTTAAATGTCCAGAATGTGATGCAGAAATCAAAGTTCCTCTCGACTCGATCGAAGGTGAAATCGTGACATGTCCAGACTGTGGAGCAAGTTATGAGCTTTTAAAAGAAGGGGAAGGATTTAATATAAAACCAGCCCAAGTTGTGGGCGAGGACTGGGGCCAGTGACAGAAGAGAAGGCAACATCTTCTCTTAGCATTCTTTATGACAATATCCGGTGGGAAGAAAAGGCGCTGTATGAAGCTGCTAAGAAGAGGGGTATTAAAGTGAATAATATTAATTGTAAAGATCTTTCTATCTGTCTTAACGACGAAAGAGAATCCTCGCCATATCTAAATAAAATCATTATTCAACGTTGTGTTAGCTACTTCAAGAGCATTCATGCAACTGCAGCATTAGAGGGTCTTGGAGCACATATTATCAATTCTCTCCACACCGCAACCCTTTGTGGGAATAAACTATTTGCTCATATGGAACTTCAAAAAGCTAGGGTAAAGACCCCTAAAGCATTCTCTGCCTTTTCTGAAGAATCTGCGATCAGGGCTCTTGACAATTTGGGGTATCCTGCAGTTATCAAGCCGACAATTGGAAGCTGGGGGAGGTTAATTGCCCTTCTTCGTGATAGAGACGCTGCCAATGCAGTAATTGAAGATAGAGAGCACATGTTTCCACTTTATCAGGTATACTACTTTGAAGAACTTGTTAGTCGACCTCCTAGAGATATTAGGGCAATTGTTATAGGAGACACGGTTGTTGCAGCAATTTATCGTTACTCTGGACCTGGTGAATGGAAAACTAACATGGCATTAGGAGGACGAGCTGAAACTTGTCCACTAACAAATGAGTTAGAAGACATATGTATAAAAGCTGCAAAAGCGATAGAAGGACAGATTGTTGGTGTCGATCTTATGGAAAGTAAAGAGGATGGTTTAATTGTTCATGAGATCAACAATACAACTGAATTTAGAAATACGGTAAGAGTAACTGGAGTTGATATTCCAGGGTTGATGGTTGATTTTTCTTCTAAAATAGAGAAATAAGAATTGATTTCCCCCGGTTATGCTATTGAACTACTAAAGAGAGCTCTCGAGCAATATACGCCATCAAGATCTGAAGCCTCACTAGCAAATATGATAAAAGACAGATGTGTTAACGAGCTTGGTTTTGAACAAGTCAATATTGATAATGTGGGAAATGTTATAGCAACTAAAGGAAATGGCGAACCTAGGATATTGCTTTGTGGCCACATGGATACTGTACCTGGCCAAGTTCCAGTTCGGATAGAAAACGGCTTCATATATGGCCGTGGAGCATCGGATGCAAAGGGTCCTCTTATTGCAATGTTACTTGCAGCTTCCGAATTTCCAAAACAGAGAGGCACAATAATTTTCGCTGGGGTTGTTGACGAAGAAGGAAATGCAACAGGGGTTAAACAACTCGTAAAAAGTAGACTTTCAGCAGATTATGCAATTTTTGGCGAGCCAAGTGGCATTGACAACATTACTATCGCGTACAAAGGTAGACTAGCAATTAGGCTTGCATGCGACGTTGGAGCCAGTGCCCATGCAAGTGCACCTTGGCTAGCCAAAAATTCAATTGAAGAAATATACGATATCTGGAATGAAATAAAGTCAGAAATTGATCTGGCCGGACCTAGGGGCAACAAGACCAACTCTATAACTTGCAGTCTTACTGAAATCATAGGCGGCTCTAGCCATAATGTAACGCCGCAGAAATGTAAAATAACAATAGACATTAGAATTCCAATTATTACTTCATGCGATGAAGTCCTAGATATTTTAGATAGATCTATTTCTAAGGTTGCTACTGAGAAGCAAGTAAAAACTACTTATCGAGTAGAAGACAAAACTGAGCCCTTTGAAGCGAATCACGCATCTCCTTTAGTTAGAGCACTTTCACTTTCAATTCTCGATGTTCGCAAGAAGCATCCAATTCTTTTACGCAAAACAGGTACAGGCGATATGAATATACTAGGCAACGCATTCAATATACCTGTTATAACCTTTGGACCCGGTGACCCACATGCGTCTCATAGTGCTGACGAAAAAGTAAAGATCGAAGAATATGTTTCTAGTATAGAGGTGTTCAACAGAGCTCTGTTTCATATGTCGAGACTTCATCAAAGCAAAAAGATCAACACTACCAAAGACAAAATATAGATCTTAAAGATATTCATCTACTATGCTCTGGCTTATTGGGTTAGGAATTTATGGCTATCATGGTGTTAGCATTCGTGCACTGGATATTTTGAAAGTGAGTGATACAATATATGTCGAAAGATTTACGAGTTCATTGTCCGATGAAGCGTTAGATGGTTTGAATATTTTAATTGGAAAAGAGAATAATAATGCAATAATACCTGTTCAGCGATGGTTTGTAGAAGATGGACGGGAGATTCTTAATGAAGCAAAGACAAAGAACATTGTACTGTTAACATATGGCGATCCATTGATTGCCACGACACTTACAGAATTACATGTGAGGGCTGTAAAAAGTTCAATTAAAGTCAATATTATACATGCCGCTTCTGGTATTACCTCGTTGATTGGTGAAACTGGGCTGCACATATACAAATTTGGAAGAACGGTTACTATGATGTTAGAATTCAAGTCATCTATTAGTGTTTACAATACAATTTTTGACAATTTGCTAGTAGGAAATCACACACTGATATTGACTGAATATAACGATAAACATGATAAATTGTTTTTTCTTGATCCACGTTGTGTGTTTAAATCATTATTAGAAGTAGAAGAAGATTTAAAATACAGGATCTTTTCAGAGGAAACGTTTGTAATTGTTGCCTCGAGGATTGGTACAGGACAGCAAAAAATCACGTCTGGCAAAGTTAAAACATTAATTAACACAGATTTTGGAATAGGTCCCCATTCTGTAATAATAACTGGGACGTTTCATTTTACGGAATTAGATGCACTTACAGCCTTGACTTATAATGTAGATGAGCCGATAGATAATACACTAAATATCCAGAAAATTTCTGTGAACATGGTAAAAAAATATGCTCCAAAAGCTAAACATGCAATTGATCAAATGAAATGCGCTATCCGAGAAGAGAACAATTTCTCTACTAACAAGGGATCGATTGAAGTACTTGATAATGCAGATTACTATATTGACGATGCAGAGAGGTTTTTGAATCAGGGCAAACATGAACTTGCCGTTTTGAGTATTGGTTATGCAGAAGGACTTATAGATGCCTTGCGCTTTAAAAAGGAAATTGCCTGATAGATCTCATTATCATTTCCTCTGCACAAGTGTTGTTTATGAGATAGCAAATAGAAAGATGTAAAATTTGATGAGGATGTTATGCAGCGGGAAGAGGGAGTAATCTATACATTGCTCCACTGAGCAAAACAAGATATCTGCTATCTAGCTGAATACAAAATTAGAAAGAATTATTATTACTACTAGAGCCATGTTAAACTGAATGAGAGTAAAAAGCTCTAAAAACAAGGAGCAGATTGAAAAACTCGTTCATATCCCCTTTGAGCTAATGCAATTTGTTCAACGGAATACGTATTCTTTGCTTATCAAAGGCTATGCTGGAACAGGTAAAACTACTCTTTCGCTTACTATCCTGAGAGCATTGAAGATCAAAAGCAACTTTTTCTATATTTCTACAAGGATTTCTCCAAAGCAACTTTTTCTATATTATCCGTGGCTTGGCAAATTTGTTGGCCAGCCAAAAGTATCGGAATCAAATGAAATGTCAGGACAAGAATACAATTTATCAAGCTTTGAAGATGCACGTCTTGATGAGCCAGAATCGCTTTTTGAGAGAATTACAAATCAATTGATGGATGTTAAAGCACCCATAATCATTATTGATAGCTGGGATGCTATAGCATCTTTTATGGATAAAGAAGCGCGATTAAATAATGAAAGAGTATTACAAACTTGGCGCGAAAGAGCGGGCGCTAAATTAATTTTCATTAGTGAAGATCCTAAAGACACCACACTAGATTTTCTTGTGGATGGGATAGTAGAATTAGGACAGACTTACTATAATAACACAAGAATAAGGGAAATCTTCCTTTCAAAACTACGTGGAGTTATGATAAACAAACCATCGTATATTTATTCGCTTAATAATGGTATTTTTAGAAGTTATGATACTTATAGGCCAGATGAGTTTATAATTACTGCTAAATCGAACACCGTATTTAATAAAATAGAACATTTACTCCAATCACCTCCTGAAGATCTTTATATTTCGAGTGGATATCCAGAACTCGATATTGTACTTGGCGGGGGCTTCCCAAAAAAAAGCGTTATACTTGTGGAGTTAGACTCTGATATAAATACAAGAGTTATCATGACATTCTTGGCAAGGATTATATCAAATTTTGTCGGGACCTGCAGTCCAATTTTATTACAACCACTCGATGGAGCTGATCCTAAAGCAGTAATGTCATATCTAGAACCTTATTTATCTTCGGACTCTGAAAGCGGACTCGTTAAAATTTTTCTTCCTTCAAATAAAGTCCGAGGCGTTTTTGATTATAATATGGCATCCGGTTCTAACTGCAGTATTTTTGAGAAACAGTTTGAATTCTTTCAGGATGTTGTAATTAAAACAAGACAAGAGCATCCAAACAAACTTTTGTTGAATATAATGGGTGGAGACATGTTCCAAAAAATGCATAATTATGGAGAAATTAATGGGATAGAGATCATACCCTTCATTAAGGCAAATACTGATCTGTCTATAGTTGTAGTTCGGCATTCGCAAAATATAGGCGAACGTCTGTCAGGAATATCTGATATGCACATAAGATTCACAATAATAAACGGTACCCTATTTTTGCAATCCTTAACTCCATGTGCCTATTTGCATGCAATTGTAATTGATAGATCTTCGGGCTATCCAAAAATTAAACTTGAGCCTGTAGTTTAGTCCATGTATGGAAATTTGTAGTTAACAAATATAGGCTAGAAGATCAGGATAGACTAAAACAAGTACCAACAGAACAAGGAATACTGCTAAGGAAAATCAGGAATGCTACAACAATCTCATAATTTTACATACAAATCAATAGCTGGTAATGCTTTCTATAATGAAGATTACTTAAAACTTACTGAGATGTTACATGCTAATTATATCGATGTTGTCGTAACTTCTCCTTCATATGTTTTGAAGGATACTATTTTTTCTGTAGATCTATATTTCCTTGCGAAGTTGAATCAAATGCCGGTTTTACTTAGTCATACTGTGCTTTGAATATCAAGAACGTGAGATCTATTATTAACAGATGAATGGAAAATATATGCTAGAGAAACTGCTCTAGTCCTAAACACTACCTTCATTCATATATCATGCATACAAGGTGTGGATACCAATGCCGCTTATGTCTGCTTTAACCGTCGATATTGTCGTTCGCACATTATGGTTGCAAGCTGGGTCATATATTATGTGTTTGACTCGTGATTCAAACACGTTGTGTTTGCATATATACACCATATTTGCAGTATTATCATAATCATCCTCCAATTAGATTCTACAAACTTAATATATAATAAATAAGAGAGTATCATGCTTGACTATAAATCTTCTATTTTGTTACCATATGATGGAACAGAATTATCATTGAAAGCTTTGGAAAAAGCAGAAGAGCGTGGAAAAAAGCTCATTCCCAGATAATATTATTATGTGTGTAGATGATAGAATTGTCTGTCTAGTAGGAATTCAAAAATTTGTTACAAGAATACAGGATCTAGACAATGTGAAAGAACAGCTTGTAAACATCATAACGGAATCTGCTATATCTCTGCAACATCCATGCTTAAGGAAAGAACAGACAAATTCAAAGAAAATGACCTTTATGTATCATGACTAAAAATGTAAAAATGATAGAAGAGAATCAGACGATCCAAACCGTTTGTAAAGTTATGTTAATAATGGTGTTGGAAGTTTAGTAGTTGTATCGGTGGACAAAGATGAAAATTTAAGACCAGTAGGCATGATTACTGAGAGATATTGTGAAGATCATTGCACTATATCAGTTAACGTATTGGTTCGTGAAATTATGAGTAAACACATTATTACAATATTTTCGAATGGTTCTTTAAGAACATTAAGATACGAAGTCGAAACAAGTTCCATCGATAATGAAGAGAAAGAAAAAACGCGTTCTTTACTCCAAAGAATAGATTGCATTCTTACAATTGCGCCAATCTAAATTTAGCAAATTAAAAACATGGATAATGCATAATAAATGGATGTTTACGATTGCATCATCGCCTTTTATTATGAAAATTATTGATATAATTTATGATATGATGAAAAACAGCCTAACTCATTCTAACTAGTAATACATCTAGGAATATTACGATTATGAAAATAGACATATTATGTCATATTATCTATATTCATGATAGTATTTAAAATGAGATGTATTTTAAATTTATCCAAAGAACTTATATTTTATTTTATTATATTTTATTATGGCTTAATCAAAGTACGAATGTTACGATCATGTAACATTGTCACATTGAACTTGCTAGAACTAGTCTGACTCAATAATGGTTAGTTACTGATTCCAGATTTAGATTTAGTGAGAAACTTTTTGACTATGTACTCGAAGATGATCTTAGCATATATTTCGAAAGCTTTTAAAGAATTTGTCAGATATCTTCTTGTTATCGATAACCTTTTTCTCTTACCTTTATAACCCGTCTTCGTTTTATAGTCCTCGTCAGGATAAAGGTTATTATGGACGACAAGGTTACGTCTGTAAAAACATTCTTTAAATACTTTCCAATTGTCATTAGAGCTTAGATCAAGCTTAAAATAATCTTTTAAAGAATGATTAATTTGATCTATGCTTCCTCTAAGGATCGATTTTATCTCATCTTGGATTATGTAATCCTTAAGGTCCTCAAATTTTTTATAACTTAGAATTGTTTCGTAATCGATCGTTTTTTGTTTCCTTCTCAAACATCTGGGCTCCCAAGAGAAAATATCTTCCAATATATGTGCAAGAAAACCCTCAAATGACGCGATCAGGTAAACTAAACTCATTTCTTTGATAAACATCAAGAGGTTGAAATTCAGAGGATCAAACATTCTTGATAAAATTTGGGCTATTTGTGGTTTTCTTGTCTTAAGCGTTCTTCTTCCTCTCTTTTTAAGTTGTTCTAGATCCATATGTTGCAGAAAGTTATCAAACTCCTTCTTATCTTCTTCATCCAATGCCTGTATGATTTTGAGATTTGATCCCTTCTTGATTTTTCAATGCCTTCTATCGACTTGGGGACCACTTTGTTTAGATATGTAAGAATGCTAAGTTGATGCATAAAGAATGAATAATGGGAATTTATCAAGTCTTGTTTTGTGTGTGTTTCCCCTGGACCAAAATACCTAATTCCGAATTGCATCTCCGTCATGTTTTATAAACAATATTTGAGAATTATTATCCTTTTTCAGCCGAGATTATCCTGCGTTTGCGTCTGTATTTCTCGGCTAAATTTCTTTTCAGGATGTTGTTGAATTCAAAATCTGTTTTTATCGAGAACACTTGTTTAATTATAATTGTAACTGGCCTAGCTAATAGCTTTTAATTTAACAACCAATTAACAAACAAATCAATCAAACCTTTCAGTTTTTCGCTCTGTGTCTACTTATCACTTTCATTCCTACGTTTGTCATTTATGAAAAGTAGAGAAAAATAGAGTCGATCTTTTGGGATTACTGGGTGCAGAATAGAACAAAAAATGAAATGAAATAAAGGTAAATATATTTAATGGAATCAGAACAGTCATCAGGATATTTAGAATGATAAAATCAAAAGCAATAGACAGGTGGTTGATATCATTATTGATCCCAGGTAAAAATTTCCACCGATTTTTACAGAAAAGTAAATATCGGAGTTATGGCAGCTACTACAAGAGATTCTAAAATAGAAAAAACAGATCACAGGGTATTACTAACACATTTTCTTTGGAGGAATTATTACAATTGGACTGAATCGATTCTTGTTCGATTTCCTTTTAATAGAGGAGCTGAAGTTGTACAGATTTGATGTTCCAGTACTAATTGATTTTTTATTCTTTATTCTTTATTCTTTACAACAGCATTCTTTTGGGTGGTATCTCAACGGGGTCATTTATCATGAATTAATCAAGCTATACCCTCTTCTTGAGCTCAAGCTAAGATCACGGGATGAAATAAAAAGAGCTCAGCAGTCCAGAA
>JBEVTH010000013.1:0-27326 GCA_041156085.1 Candidatus Nitrososphaera maunauluensis | reverse complement strand
TTAATAAACCTTAATTCATTATCCAAAGGTTCATAAATTGATATTTGGATTATCAATGCGTTCAAAAAAATGTTTGCCAGAGTGTATATGAGTGATGTAGTGAGGATTCCTCCTAATAGACTGACAAACTCTCTGAAGGACACTGCTATTGGAATTTTAAAAGAAAAGTATGAAAGCATGATAAGTCCAGAGCTCGGTTATGTAGTAATGATTATAGACGCGACTGCAAATGCTGTTGGAAAGTTGGTTGCTGGTGATGGGGCAACTTACCACAGAGTTACATTTGAGGCCTTGACATTTTATCCAAAACTCCAAGAGGTAGTCGAGGGGGAAGTTGTGGAGATTACTGACTTCGGAGCATTTGTTAGGATTGGCCCTACTGATGCTCTGCTACATTTATCCCAGATAACTGATGACTATCTAAAAAGTGACGTTAAACAAGGGGTAATTGTCGCTAATCAGAGTGCAAAGTCACTAAAGATAGGTTCGAGAATACGTGCTAGGGTAACAGCCGTAAGTCTTGGTAAAGGAGCCGCAATGGGCAAAATCGGTATAACGTGCAGACAACCATTTCTTGGCGCAAGTGAATGGATTGAGCAGGAAATAAGGAAGGCAAAACAACCCCCAGCCGCGGCAGCGACAAAAAAAGGAAGTGGCAGGTAAGTGACTCGAGAAGTTGCATGTAAAAAATGCAAAGCTGTTACTATTGGTAAAGTGTGTCCTATTTGTAAAGCAACAGACCTGACTCCAGGCTGGTCTGGAATTATTATTGTTTTTGATGCTTTAAAATCTCAAATAGCTGCTACCTTGGACATCTCCATTCCTCATAAATATGCTCTCAAGGTCTCGTAGAAACTCACGATCCAGGTAATGAAAAATTTACAGACATATCTTAAGGTTCGAGAGTCTCTAACAAATTTTCTGAAGGAAGATATTGGAACTGGAGACATAACAAGCAACAGCATTATTTCACCTAATATTTCCGCCCGGGCCCAAATTATATGCAAAACTAAAAAGACAGCAATGATTTGCGGTCTAGAAGAGGCCAGGATGGTTTTTGACATTTGTGATTGCAGGACCAAGCCACTAGTTAAGGATGGTACAACGGTAAGAAGACAAACTGTGGTAATGGAATTATCAGGAAGGGCATTGTCCATTTTAAAGGCAGAAAGAACTGCGCTCAACTTGATAATGAGAATGAGCGGCATCGCTACAGAAACCAGGAAGTTCATCCACTCATTAGGCGTTTATAAGGATTCTGTTAGGGTTGCTTGTACACGTAAAACTGCGCCAGGGTTGGGGTTCTTCGATAAGAAGGCGGTATTGGTAGGGGGAGGAGACACTCACCGAATGGCTCTAGATGATATGGTTTTGATAAAGGATAACCATGTTTTATTTTCTGAATCTGTAGAAAAATCTATTAAACTAGCCAGACAGAATGTTGGTTCGTCTATAAGGGTGGAATGCGAGGCTACCACTCTGGACGACGCAATAACAGCGATAAATGCTGGTGCTGATATAGTAATGCTCGATAACTTTTCGCCGTCAGAGGTAAATAGAACGATAATGGAGATCACAAAAAAGGGCATCCGAAATAGAGCTAGATTGGAGATTTCTGGAGGTATAACCTTGAAGAATGTGAAATCCTATGCAAAATCAAAACCCGATGTAATTTCTATCGGACATCTGACTCATTCGCCAGAGGCGGTCGATTTCAGTCTGGAAATCATGCAGAAAATTTGATCATAGTTATACCCTAGAAGGAACATTAACGCCTGGCATTATCACTTTTCATTGAGTATGTCCATATTTGTTCACTGCGCTGCCTCTACGATACTTCCAACATTCGGGCTATCGAATGTTTAGCTTTCTCAGCAATATTAGCTGGAACTTTGACTTCATACACATCATTTAGTAGCGAATTATAGATCTTTTCTAGATTGATCTTTTTCATATATTTGCATACTGCATCTTCTTTAAGGGGAATGAACTCTTTGTTTGGGTTTTCCTTCTTCATTCTATGAATGATCCCAGTTTCTGTTGCAATTACAAATTGCCTTGCATTAGATGTTTTGGCATGATTCATCATCCCTTCTGTTGATAATATGTGTCCCGTCTTCGTCAATTCACCTGTTGCTATATGATATAATGTAGCGGATGTACAACTGCATTCTGGATGAACCAAAAAGTCTGCGTTTTGAAAAGTTGAGAGCATCCTATTGATTTCTTCTGCATTTATGCCAGCATGTACATGGCATTCACCGGGCCAAATATACATGTTTTTCCGTTTCGTTACTTTTGCTACGTATGATCCCAAAAACATATCTGGCAGGAAAAGAATTTCTCTATTTTCAGGTATACTATCTACTACTTTAACAGCATTAGAAGACGTACAACAATAATCCGAAAGTGCCTTTACTTCAGCTGAGGTGTTAACGTAAGAGACTATTACTGCGTTTGGATGTTCTGTGATCCATGCTTTTAACTCATCAGCGTTAATCGTAGAGGCTAGAGAACACCCCGCATCCAGATCTGGAATTAAAACCTTCTTGTCTGGGCAGATGATCGAGGCCGTTTCAGCCATGAAATGGACACCGCAGAATATTATAGTGTCAGCATTAGTCTGTGCTGCATTTCTTGATAGAGCCAGTGAATCACCTATGAAGTCAGCTACGTCCTGTACTTCCGGGATTTGATAGTTATGTGCAATAATTACTGCATTCTTTTCTTCCTTTAAAGCCAAAATTAGGTCCCTGTAGTTAGTATCCAGCATTGTCATTCGATAGATAACATAATCCAGTGTCAACTACTACATTTAAAGTAGTATAATCGAGGACAGAGTTGCCCTATATCTCTATAGTATAGGCAATACTTGCCTCATTTAGAAGGTTAATCAGTGTCGGGTCATAATCTTACAATGGCCGTTTGGCTAAAAGTATCCGCACCCTTGGTGGATCTCTTCCTATAGAATTAAATTAAAAAACAAAAGTTTTACTGCTAACTGACTGCAGTATATTAAGTTGTTGTTTGTTCCGTAGTTGTCGTCGGTGTCGAAGAAGCACCATTAACTATTTCCGCGATAGCAAACCTGTTTCCAACTTGGAGTACACGAATCTTTGCGTTCTGGCCTACCTTTCCGTCCTTAACAAAGATTACGAACCCCTGTATTCTTGCAATACCGTCGCCCTTTCTGCTGATCTCTGTGACCTGAACATCATATTCTTTACCAGTTTCAACCGGCTTAGGACCAAAGTTGTCATTTCTTCTAAATCCTCCGTAGCTCATCCTTATACCAGTTGGAACCAAATCAAAACCATATATAAACTGTCGAGTACACCAGATGGTTACACATAAAATGGACTCTTTTTAATCATTCATGTTCCTATTCTAATACTATCATCACAAGCTGAACGTAAACATTCTATTGCTGATAACACCGCAAGAAAACTTGTCTTTGGATTAGTCGGACTCTGTATATTACGAACTGATATTATCATCTCACCAAACTTACCACTAGCAGCTATTTCATGTTGGTTCATTTTTGTATAAGGATCTACAATGATTTTGACCTTTGTTCTTTCTAATCCGATTCCAGCTAAACTTAGTATTGCAGCAACGTTTACATTTGCTGGGAATTTCCTTACAGCATCCAAAGCAGGACCGTCATAGATTGTTGTTTTCTCAGTTATTGCATAGACATCCATTCTATTCGTCTTGAAAAAAGGAGCATCAGCAAGGGCTCTTGGGTTTTTTGTTGTAGTAAGTATTACTGAATCAAGGAGATGCCTAACACTACGAATAGCGTCGATACCCGCTATGGCACCAGTAGGTACATAAATACGACTGGAATTATGAGATGCAATATCGAGTAATTCGGACAGAAAAAGCGGATCTGCAAGAGCACCGACGCTCATGACAATCAAACTTTTGCCACTTTCTACTACTTTTTTACCAAATCTATTAACAGCATCCTGTGAAGCAGACTCAACAATAATATCCGTATCCCTGAAAGAAGATGAAGAGACAAATTTTGTAAAGTCAGTAAATGTGCTTGGACTACTAGAATGGATTCTAGATCCCAGTGATAAAAGGACATGCTCCGCTGCATCAAATAGAGCAACAATAGACGCATTCTTTACTTTCCCCGAATCAACAGCAATGGCAAGCTCACTTCCAATAGCGCCACATCCGATGATTCCTACTCTTTTTGAGGATATTTATTATCTTCTTCCTCCTCGTTCTGGCCGTTTCTGTCCAGGTAATCTTCTTTTTTCAAAACGTTTGACAAAATTGTTTTTATTCCGAACTTTTGATACGGGGCTAAATCTGGGTCTACCTTGGACTTTTGGTGTCTGCCCTCTTACCTTACCAGCTTTGGTCAGTGATCCGTGTGTCGGCATGCTTATTTATTCAAAGTACTACCAACTACCAATTTAATATATGTATTGTCACCCTAATTCAATTATATAAATTCTTAACCAAACTGAAGTTTCGGTTATACACTAGTTAAATGTACTATAAAGATTATGTAACAGATATATATACAGCTCCTTTATAAAGCCAATTCAGAATGCCTCAAACTAAGCCCATTGTTAGCATCGAGAATGTAGTTGCCTCTGCAACTGTAAACCAAACCGTAAATCTAAACTTAATTACGCAGATCTTTCCTGATGTAGAATATCATCCAGATCAATTCCCTGGACTTGTTTTCAGACTAAAATCGCCAAAAACAGCTACACTCATTTTTAGTTCTGGTAAGATGGTATGTACGGGGGCAAAGTCAGAAGAACAAGCCATTAAAGCTGTGAAAAATGTAGTTCAAAAGTTGAAGAAAGGTGGGATCCCAATCGAACATGAACCGCAGATTGAAATCCAAAACATTGTCGCCTCTGCAAGCCTTGGTGGCAAAATTCATTTAGAGCTTGCTGCAAGAGTACTACCTAGAAGCATGTATGAACCAGAACAGTTCCCAGGTCTAATACACAGAATGTTGGATCCAAAAACAGTAATACTCTTGTTTGCTAGTGGTAAACTAGTTTGTACAGGCGCAAAGAAAGAAAGCGAAGTATATAGAGCAGTCCATAATCTACATACCCTACTCGAGGAAAAGAATTTGATGATCTATGAAAGCTAATTAATTTCGGAGTTCAATCTGTGTTTCAATACGGATTCCAAGATATTTCCGTCAATTAGTCCTTTCTCGTTCAAAATGCTAACAATTTCTTCAATCGTTGTTAGCGGAATAAAATTTATACCCATATGTCTTAACTTTTCTTCTACACCTTCAAGCCTACTTACTATAGCAAGAACATTTTCAACAACGCCACCATTCGACCGTATAACATCTACTGCATAACTAATAGATATACCTGTGGTAGCAACATCATCGACCAATAATACTTTCCCACCATGCTTAAGATAACCTTCCACCAGTTTAGTAGTACCGTATCCTTTTGTTTCTTTTCGGACGTATATAAGCGGCTTTGCAATTTCATAGGCCAAAGCAGAACCAAATACTAGTCCTGAGGTTGGGATTGAACCAAGTGAATCAAAATCTAGACCTATTTTAGTTACTATTTTGTCCCTTAGAGCTCCTATTGTAAGCCGAAAATACCTTGGAAAACTTGCTATCATTCGAAGATCAATATAATATGGACTTTCTTTTCCACTGGCCAATTTAAATATCCCAAATTGTAAACCGTTAGTTTTAAGTAAAAACGAGGCAATTTCCGAAACAAAGTCTGTTTGCATTATGTTTTATATGAAATTGATTTATTTTAACTGTTTCAATTATTTGTGATGCCTGAGATATGGTTAAAATATGGAATGACTGACTTGGTGTTGAATATTAAGTATGAAAATCTACTTAAGCACGTCTCTTCAGACATTCCATTATTAAGGGAGGATGAGATTAGATCGCGACTAAGCAACGTTTCACTCACAGATGATTTGCTAATTTTTCCTCTATCTGACACAAAATCAGCTGCTAAGGTCATTATTTTACTACTAGAGATGGTTCAGGCCCACGGGTTTACAAACGTGACTATCGGTGTTCCTCCAAGAATGGGGGGCGTATTGAGGAATAATCTTGCAGATAAAGCAACTTTAATGACCCAAATTAATTATCAATCATTTCATAATATAATAAAAAAATATCAAAATATTCTTTTTATTTCTCAGACAGTATATGATCCTTTATTTGGATATGGTGGTACTCCCACAATATTATTGCGGAATTATATCGATAACGGTATGTCAGCAGCTTTCAATGCAAGACAAGACAATATGCCTAGACCAGGAGTTAAAGGACCACCATTAAAAATTGCTCTCTCTAATTCGGAAAATATCCCGGCTAAATCTATTGAGCTAGTATCAAATTCTTGTGGCATTGCTGAAATTTATTATGGGAGTATTAGCGAGGCATCGCAGAATGCAATCAGGCATTTGGATTCTGTCTCTACAATTGAATTGGAGTCTACTAATTCTGCTATTATCAGCACGGGCAGTGAAATCGGCATGCATTCGACACTTTCGGATTCGTTAAACTCACTGTGGAATTCAATTCATATTGTTAGAGAAAATGGATCAGCTATTCTGCTTTCGGAAAATCGCGATGGGCTTGGAAGAGATGCACTACAAATGTATGTTGAAGGACGATTAAAGATTGAAGAACAAATCAAAACCAGCTATATCGAGGGCCTTGAACATCTGCTATATCTCCAAGAATTGCGGCAGAAAGGTTTATGCTTAGGAATAGTATCTACACTACCACAATATTATTTGAACAAGTTAGGGTTTAAAACATATATAGGCTTAAAAAATGTTTTAGAGAAATTGCTTAGTAGGTATGGAAAAAACCATAAAGTTCTTGTATTGTCTGATGCTAACATTGAATTTCTAAAAAAGAAGACCGTATAACTACGCATTGTTTGTAGTTACTCTAGCTAGGAAGAAATATTACATAACGCGATTTTTTGACAATATTTGTGTCCAAATTCCTTCGTTATATTTATTGTATGATGCTTAAGATAGATGCGGTTTTTCAATAATCTGATAAGGTTAAATAATTTGTTTTGTCATATTCGGACGGTTTGCAAACGACTCTACGGAGAGTAGGTGATTATATCATTCGTAGATGCGAAGAGAAAGATCTTACAAGCGTTATCAATATTAATATGAATACCCTTCCTGAACATTATTCTGACTATTTCTTTGAGTCTATTCTACGTGAGTTACCAGAGGCGTTTATCGTTGCGGAAGTTAATGACAACATAGTAGGTTATATAATGTGCAAGATCGAATTTGGTTTTTCTAACTTTAGGAAGTTAGGATTTGTAAAGAAAGGACATGTAGTTTCTGTGGCTGTTTTAGATCATCATCGTGGTAATGGTGTTGGTAAGGCATTGATGCTTGAAGGCGTGAATGGTGTAGTTAGTAGAAAGAGTGATGAAATATACCTTGAAGTTCGAATTAGCAACGAACCAGCCATCAAAATGTACGAAAAATTGGGTTTTCAAATAAAATCTAGGCTTCGCACATATTATAGGGACGGTGAGGACGCCTATCTTATGGCATCTGAATTTATCTAGATATCTAAATAAGGTGCTGTGAATGTCAAACAGTGAATATGGGAAAAAGACGTGGCAAAGGCGCAGGATTTGCTCTTTTGATTTTTTCGATTTTGGCATTTATTGCCTATGCATACTTTCTGTTTGGTACGGACTTGGATTTATTGATTCTTAGACTTACTGTACTTGGAGCAGTTGCTGCTTTATTGGCAGTGTTAGCATGGATAGGTTATACTATGACTACTGCCCCGGCACTAGAATGACAATGACGTTGTATATGTTACCCAGCAAGATAAACATCAGATACTACTTGATATATTCGTGGTCCTACCTCTCTGACAACTCTTGCCGCAATAATTTTATGGTTATATTTATTAAACGCTTGTCCACTATGGTCTGCCCCTATCTCTATAGCGAGTTTTTTCGTGTGAGCCTTTACGTGGGCAAAAAAATGAATGATACCCTTCTTTCCTTTTAGTGCCAACACTGCTGAATCAATAAATTCATTTGCCTTTTCTGGTAAGGGCATCAATACCCGACTAGCCAGACCTTTAAGTTGATCATTGATGACTTCTCTCGCGTCTCCACAAATCGGCAAGACCCTGTCTTGTAATTTGTTTAATTTGGCATTGAAAAGAGCCAATTCATTTGCCGAAGGGTTCGAATCTATATTGTAAACCTTGCACGTCAGATTTTTTTTGGCTATTATTATAGAGTATGTTCCTACTCCTCCAAACATATTTATAATAATTTCATTATTAGTTATCAATTTCGCGATTCGCAATCTTTCTGTTGACAACCTCGGAGAAAAATAAGTTTTTACAACATCTACTTTGAATCTACAACCATGTTCTCTATATTCGGTCACAGTGTTGTTGATACCAGCAAGATATTCTAAACTACGGATTCTATAATCTCCTTGAACACCTGAAATTTGCATAAAGATAGATTTTGCTGGTTTAACATTTTCAAGGATGGTCTTCGCGATTATTTGTTTTTTTAGGTTCAATGATCCTGGAAGTTTGATTATTATTATATCTCCAATTACATCGTATGAAGAATAGACCTGGGATATTTCTTCGAGAGTTAGAATTTCTTTTAGAATACTTTTTAGAGTACGAGTCATCAGACTAATTCTTATTGTAATAGTAGTTACCACATTCTTTTTGTATTCTGTCTAATCTTCCACCTTCTTTATTTACACGCGGCCTGCCTGTATTTTCATCTCTTCTGTATGTTATAGATAGTGTTTTTAAGAACTGATTCATCCCAGCCTCTTTGTGAAGAGGGGAGCCAGCAGAACCCTCTATCCCGGGAGATCCCTCGAAAATGACCATTGAATCTGCTATCAGGTCTATCAATTGCATGTCATGATCTATAATTATTGCAGATTTTCCTTGTGATCTGACGAACCGTTGAAGGAATTTTGCGAGTGAGATTCTATCCTCTACGTCTAAGAATGCAGATGGTTCGTCTAATGCATAGATATCTGCCTGTCGCAGCAAAGACGTTACCACCGCGACCTTTTGTAATTCACCTCCACTAAGGTTTTTAACATTTTTTTCATAGAGTTTTTTCATTCCCATCGGCATCAAAATCTGTTCTTCTATTTGAGAATTTTCTATCTCGTTTTGATAAGCTATCTGGAGTAATGAGCGCACATCGCCATCGTAATCTTGATTGAGATACTGAGGTTTTAACGAAATTCTAGCACCAATTTCTATATTGCCAGAATCAGGCTGATCTACTCCTGCCAATATTCTCATGAATGTAGTCTTTCCTAATGCATTAGCACCTACGATTCCCACAATCTCTCCTTTCCTCAATTGCCCAGAATCTATTTTTAGCTTAAAGGATGGAAATAACTTTGTGATATTTGTATAACGAGCTACAGTAATATCTGAAATGATATCATCAACTGAGCTCGTAGT
Source organism: Candidatus Nitrososphaera maunauluensis (assembly GCA_041156085.1). Taxonomy (GTDB): domain Archaea; phylum Thermoproteota; class Nitrososphaeria; order Nitrososphaerales; family Nitrososphaeraceae; genus Nitrososphaera_A; species Nitrososphaera_A maunauluensis. The sequence continues at coordinate 17,827 of JBEVTH010000013.1, read as the reverse complement.
ATCAAATCTGAACGCTTTTTCCCGAAACCGTACATTTTCTGATGGACTGAACCCTTCCAAGAAGTTGTTGATGCCAAGTTTGGTACCTTGTAGGCTGGAAACAATACCGTATGCGCCGGGTTCTCCATACAATATATAAATGTAGTCTGAAAGATAATCTAAAAGCGTCATATCATGTTCTACTACCATCACGCTCTTTCCTTCTCCAGCAAGACTTTGGATAACTTTGGCAACAGCAAGCCTTTGGTAAATGTCATTGTAGGAGGAAGGTTCATCAAAAAAATAATAGTCTGCATCCTTTGCAGCTGCTACTGCCACCGCCAATCTTTGTAGTTCCCCACCGCTTAACTCACTGACATTCCTATCGATTGCACTCTTGAGTCCAAGATCATCTATCAACATTTGTGCCTTTTTTCGCTCATCGTATTTGTATAATAATTCCTTAGCAGTTCCCTTGAATGTTTTTGGAATGAGATAAACTAACTGAGGTTTGATCGAGGCCCGCATAGTACCATTAGCAATCTTCTCAAAATGGAACTTTAGTTCAGTTCCTTGAAAGTTTTCTAGAACTTGGTCATATGTTACTTTGTCATTATACTTACCAAAATTGGGTTTGATGCCTCCAGACAAAATATTTACTATCGTGGATTTGCCAATGCCATTTCTCCCTAGTAAACCCACTACTGATCCTCTCCTTGGAGTTGGAAGACGATACAATCTAAATGAATTGATACTGTACTGATGAATTTTATCTTCTCCTAATTCCTTAGCTAAGTTAACAATAACAATTGCATCAAAAGGACATTTCTTTACACAAATGCCGCAACCGGTACAAAGATCTTCTGAGATTACTGCCTTTCCATCTTCTGGACGCTGAACTATACATTCTCCGCCTGTCTTATTTACTGGACAGTAGATAATACATTCTAGGCCACACTTCTTAGGTTGACATAAATCTTGGTCTAAAACAGCCACTCTATGTGTTGATTTTGTTGAATCCCCCAATATGATACAATTCATTTTTGCAATAATGTATTATATAGCTTATGAGCGATAAACTACTCGTACTTGCTACCGCAGCGTTTTTATCTTCAGACTAATTTTCTATAAAGGCTCAAGACCCAGCCTATGATGGGAAGGTTAAATTAACCCTTTGTAAATAATCAGATCAAGCCGGCCATAGCAACAGGGTGCGACCCGGTCCCATTCCGAACCCGGAAGTCAAACCTGTCGTCGCTGCTGCGTTACTGACCTGCGTGAGCGGTTGGAAAACAGCAGTGCTGGCATTTATTGAAAAACCTTCTATTTCATTATAGCATTTTGCCTCTTTAAGGTAGTAGAAAGGATTGACAAATTCCTTGCCAGGCTTCATAGGATCGTCCTGTGTAATAAAATTGGAACATACTTAGTATGCCAGAAATGTGATATACCATGATCACTTAATGGTCATTTTAACTCGATGTCATCTCCAAGATGGACCTGTTTCAGTAATTCCTTAACATTTAATCCTATGCGGTCTACAAGTTCATAGATATCTGCCAAACCTGTCGGCTCCCATAGTCGAGTTTCGATAATGCATGCATAATCTGCCACTTTAACCGAGATTTTTCTTACCTCTTCTTTCATTATGCTTTTGGCAAAGAAATCATATAGCATTACATCCTTCGTTAAGATATCTGCTAGAACACCCCCACTCCAGCCTAGTTCAGTAACCTTTCCGTTATCCAGACTAAAATAGGGATTAGCACATAATAGTTTGAAAGCATTATCATCATTTTCTATAATGTGCTGATTTTCTATCAAAAAATAAACATTATAAAATGGTCCCATGCGTACTATATCTTCAACCCCTATGTAGTCAATATTTTCATCGTAAATCCTGACAAAACCGTCCCTGTGAAAAAGCCATCTTTCATAGTAAGGACGAAGGACAGCTGGTATATCTAGTAATTTATTACCTTCCTTGCAATTAATGCCAATTGCGAATAATTGATTGACAAGTTCACCGATTTGAAATATAGGCATTAATTTCAAAATATCTATTTCAGAGTATTAAATATAGCTTGTCGAAAGTGGATTATTGAATAGAGTCGAATTGAATTCAAAATGGATGATGAAATAAGTCAAATTAACAATCGGGGAAAACTGGGATAGCCTGTAGCCTAGGGAATTTTATCGTCCAGTATTGATGTCGTCTTCTAATAACTTTACCAGTGTTCTGAGTCCGAAACCTGTAGCGCCTTTAGGAATATAGCTTCGCTCATATGTACCTTCTTGAGTCCAAGCAGTTCCTGCGATATCCAAATGGATCCAAGGAATACTGCCCGTAAAGTTTGATAGAAAAGCAGCTGCGGTAATAGCACCTGCAGGTCTTCCTCCGATATTTTTAATATCTGCCACATTGCTTTTCAGCTGTTCGTGAAATTCGTCGAAGAGAGGAAGCTCCCAGATTTTTTCTCCTGTTTTCTCTGAGATCTTTATGAATCTTTCAGTTAGGTGTTTATTTGTTCCAATGGCTCCCGCTACGTTAGCACCAAGTGCAATAATACATGCTCCTGTTAGGGTAGCCAGATCAACGATTGCTTTGGGATTGTAGATCTTGATACCATATGCTAATGCGTCAGCAAGAATCAGTCTGCCTTCTGCATCTGTATTTAAAACTTCCACGGTTTTACCATTGTACATGTTTATTATATCTCCAGGTCTATAAGATGTATCTGAAGGCATGTTTTCAACAGATGGCACAATGCCAACAACATTTACCGGAAGTTTTAATGATGCTATGGCTCTTATAGTGCCAAGAACCGTACATCCTCCACATTTGTCAAATTTCATCTCATCCATCTTGTCTCCTGGCTTTAGTGAAATTCCACCAGTATCAAAGGTAACTGCTTTTCCAACGAGGAGATATGGTTTTCTATTGTCTGAAGCTCCATTATATTCCACGATTATCATTTTAGGAGGATTGTTACTTCCCTTTCCAACAGCAACTATTCCAGCTAATCCCATTGATTCCATTTCATACTTCTCTATGATTCTCGTCTTGATCGAATACTCATTTGCAAGTGATAATGCACAGCTGGCCAAATATGTTGGAGAGCATTCGTTTGGTGGAAGATTACTTAAATCCCGTGTGAAGTATACTGCTTCAACTATTGTGTTCACCTTGTCAGCAATAGATTGAAACATTGTTGGTTCTGAATTAACTAGAACTGTGACTTCATTAATCTTAGATTGTCTTTCATTGTCGTTTGTCTTATATCGCGTAAAAGAATAAAGTGAAAGGCATATGCCTTCACAGATAGCTTCAAGCAAGCTGTCATCCAAATTGAGAGAAAAGGGTAAAATGCAAAACTCTGTTAATACTGCTTCCTTTGCCTTTAATGCTGCTTTACCAGCAGTAATCCTTGCAGTTTCATTTGTAAATTTTTCCCGCTTGCCAAGGCCGACGAGCATGATTTTTTTCATAAGTCCCTTGCCCATTGTACGAAGAATAACACTTGAACCCAAGACACCAGTGAATTCTTTAGTATCGAAGATCTCTTTGATCGTGAAGCTTATAGATGGATCGAGTACATTTGACTGTGGGAAAACCCGTTCATTTTCGAAAATACCAATCACTAAGAGTGAGGTCTTTTTCTGGTCAATATTAGTATTTTCGACTCTGATCCTAACCATTTGAAGGTTGTAGATATTGTGACTTTATTTTAAACTATTGAAAATAAAATAATCATTCTCATACTGTGTGATAGATGGCATCAGATCGGTCTGAGATATAACACTCAACGCTCGGATATGGATATCTAATATAATATTCATCATTCTATTGAAATAGGAAGAACTTTTTGTAAGATATGATTTTTAACTGATGGCAGAAATTATAATAGTATTATGATAATTAGCTATATGTTTTTATCTCCCCTGCTTCACTTTTCTTATAATGGTATTTGAAATATCAGACGGTCGTAATCCATATGTTTAATATGCGTTATTTGGATTTGAAAAGGAAAATACGAGATGTACGTATGCTGGCAATTCAAGGAATTGCAGAAGCTGGCTCAGGTCATCCAGGAGCATCATTCTCAGCAGCAGAAGTTATGGGTACGCTATACTTTAGAAAAATGAAACACGATCCTTCAAAACCAGATTGGAAAGAAAGAGATTATTTCGTGAATTCAAAAGCACACTCAGCGCCAGGATATTATGCCGCATTAGCTGTGGCAGGTTACCTGGAAATAGATGAAATGAAGACTTTGAGAAGAATTGGTTCTAGGCTTCAGGGTCATCCTGTGAGGTATTCAGAACAACAAAAACAGCATAGTATACCTGGGGTCGAATATTCAGGGGGCTCTGAAGGTATAGGTTTATCTGTGTCAATAGGCATCGCGGTTGCCAATAAACTTGATAGCAAAAGTAATCGGGTATATACTTTGATCGGTGATGGCGAGTCTAATGAGGGGCAAGTGTGGGAAGCAGCAATGGCTGCTTCTAAATTCAAGTTAGATAACCTTATTGCAATATTAGATCGCAACCGTATCCAACAAGACGGGTTCACTGAAGATATAATGCCACTTGATCCAGTGCGTGATAAGTGGTCTGCATTCAATTGGAACGTAATCGAAATTGATGGTCATAAAGTCGAACAAGTTATAGACGCACTTAACAAGGCAAATCAGGTAGAAGATAAACCCACATTAATCATAGCTAATACAATCAAGGGTAATGGGATCAAGCATATGACGAATAATCCACAATGGCATGGCAAAGCCCCTCCGCGGAAACATACGCCAATATTATTGGAAGAACTAGAGAGTGAATGTTTGATTGCACCATCGATTATCGCAGGAGAGCGGGAAAATTACGAAGAAAAGGTTAGAAAGGCAGAGCGAGGTGGAGCTGACATTGTACATTTAGATGTTATGGATGGCCGATTTGTACCCAACATGACTTTCTTCGCAGATACAATCAGAAAACTACGTCGTATAACTAGCCTTCCATTTGATGTTCATTTAATGATTGAGGATCCATTAAAGCATATACAAGATTATATCGATGCTAGATGTGATATTGTTACAGTCCATGTAGAGGCTTGTGATGAAGGCGATTTTGTATCTATAAAGAAAGCATTACTATCTAATGGAATTAGCCCGGGGATTGCAATCAATCCGTCTACTGATATTCCAGATTGGCTTTATTCTAATACAGAAAATATTGATGTTGTAATAATAATGTCAGTAAATCCAGGCTTTGCAGGACAAAAATTTATTCCAGAAGTGTTACCGAAAATGGTAATGATAAACAAAAAGCTTAGGGAATGTGGGTTCAAGGGGTATATAGAAGCTGATGGCGGCATCGATGATACTACTTTGCAGCAGGTCTATGACTCCGGTGCTAGAATCCTCGTTACAGGCAGCGCAGTCTATGGAAGCTCTGATATTCACGGAGCAATTATCCAACTAAGACACAAAGCTAACGTAGCATTAGAAAGGAGGCTTATAGAACATGCAAGTACAATTGGTATACGATCTGATTGGATAAAGATACGTAGACATATATTGATTCCTCTTGCAAATGAGTTAGGAATAGAAGGCGAATTACATGCAATTAAGTAGCGAGAAAAAGACAGCCGATATGAGGGGAGCCTATGCAGATACATTAGTAGAGTTAGGTCGGACGTATAACAAAGTAGTTTGTGTCGGAGCAGATACTACCGATTCACTCAAGACAAAGAAATTTGGAGACAAATATCCTGACAGAATGTTTAACGTAGGAATTGCGGAAGCAAATCTTGTTTCCATTGCAGCAGGACTTGCAATAGTAGGAAAAATTGCCTTTGCCAGTACCTATGCAGCTTTTCTTCCCGGTAGATGTCTGGATCAAATTCGCAACGCTATCTGTTATCCGAATCTTAATGTAAAGCTTGTTGTTTCGCACGCTGGCTTGACTGTGGGCCCTGACGGAGCATCGCACCAACAAATTGAAGATTTTTCGACCATGCGAGCTATTCCCAACATTCGAGTAATTGTGCCTGCGGATGCAGTATCAGTGGAGTACTTGATAAAATCAATAGCGCACATCCCTGGTCCATTTTACGTCAGACTTGCAAGACCTTCCACTGATGTTCTGTATGCAGAAAAAGAAACTGTCTTTACTATAGGTAAAGGAAACATTTTACGGGACGGTTCGGATGCAACGATTATATCTTGTGGATTGATGGTAGCAAGATCCTTGGAGGCGGCGGATATTTTGAAAAGAGATGAAAATATTTCATGTCGAGTTGTAGATATGTTTTCGATCAAACCTGTTGATATTGATCTTGTAGAGAAATGTGGGAGAGAAACAGGGGCTATTGTGACCGCTGAAGAACACAACATCATTGGTGGACTTGGAGGAGCGGTAGCCGAAGCATCCACTTCGAGTTATCCTGTGCCAATTAAGCGTATAGGTATTAAAGATGTCTTTGGGGAGTCTGCTAGAGACGAGGAGATTGATGCACTTCTTGAAAAATATGGACTAACGTCTACAGATATATCTCGAGCAGTAGTTGAGTCAAGAGGAATGAGCAAAAGATGAAAATCTTCCTTGATACTGCTAATCTGGAGGCCATTAAGCTATATAATGATATGGGGCTTGTTGATGGTATTACAACTAATCCGAGCCTTCTCTCAAAGGAGAAGGGGAATCCAGCAGAAATAATGCGGGAAATTGTGAGAATTGTTAAGGGGCCGGTGAGTTTAGAAGTTATAGCTACGAAAAGTGAAGAGATACTGGAGGAAGCCTATAAGTTAAAGAAATATGGACAAAACGTCATTGTAAAAATTCCAATGATTCCAGATGGTATGAAAGCAGTCAAAAAGCTAAAGCAGGAAGGTATTGACACCAATGTTACACTCGTGTTTTCTGCAAATCAGGCAATTCTGGCAGCAAAGGCAGGCGCATCTTATGTCAGTCCATTTATTGGAAGGTTAGATGATATAGGGAACGAAGGAATGATGATTATTAAAGAAATTGTTCAGATATTTAGAAATTATGATTTTAGAACCCAGGTTCTTGTAGCAAGTATAAGACACCCTGTTCATGTTATTGAGTCTGGAAAAGTGGGAGCGGATGTAGTTACACTGCCTCCGGATCTTTTAGGAAAAATGTTGATGCACCCTCTTACAGATAGGGGCCTTGCAGCATTTTTATCTGACTGGGAGAAGGTTAAGAAAGAGAATCCTAACCTAACGATCTAGTGAATCAGGACTCTGTTTTACTTCGATCTAATTTTTGTTTTTCGTTTATTCAATTTGAGAAGTATTATTCCTGATATTCCCCATAACATTACTGCGAAAAGTGTCTGTTGAAAAAACCATGCAATGCCGCCAGTTAATGCAAAAAACATACCTAAGATTCCAATAATCTTTCTTTGGTTCACCAATTCAATCTAATTTTGTGATAGTTCTATAATAATCAAAAACCTTCACAATATCATTGCTACTCTAAACTTTAAAGTTTAGGCCCGTAGCAAGTTTATGACCTTTTTAGGCATGTCTTGTAATCTACTGACAGAAAGTGTTCTCTCATAGTTTAAGTATTTTAGATTATGAGCTATACCGACCGAATCATTTAAATTTCTACCTACTCCAAGTGCTACCATTCTTATCCCTATCTTTCGATATGTTAGAACCATTTCTCGCACGGCTTCAAAATCGGAAGGTTCGCCATCAGTCAAAGTCACCATTATATCTGGCCTGAATGATTTTGCAACGGGAACTAATAAACCATAGATTTCTGCAAGTGGAGTCCCACCACTTGCCTTTATCTGCACCAATCTTCGTGCGCTAACCACTGACCATTTTACGTTTGGAGGTTTTACTATCCAGCATTTTACTTGTCTGGCTTCTGTGTTAAAGGCATAAACTGCAAATTTTATTCCAAGGTAGTGTAATGCTTCACATAGAGCAATTGTGGCCTGTTTATATTCTAACTCTGCATCTTCGATACTACTAGAGTGATCAAGCAAAATTGTAACTTTCGTTTTAATGGAAAGTTTAAAGTCCGTCAAAAATGGTTTTGGCAATGCTTCCGCGTAACTTTCAGGGTCAAATTCCTCGCCAGTTTTATCATGCCGTTCTATCCAACCAGTTTTCCAGTCTCTAAATGCTGCCTTTATCTTTTGAATTAAATCGATGTCATAAATTTGTGTTTCATCCAAATCCATTCTTTCAGGAATGCTTAGACCAAGGTCCTCCAAACTTTCGTAACCTTTATTTTCTGTTTTTGTACTTTCCGTTAGAAGAGTTTCAAACTCGTTCAATACGTCCTTTCCTTCAACAACGTTTTTTGTTGCCTTGTCAATGTCATCGTATTTTTGCTTGGTAGTGACTACTTTTTCAATCTGCTTTAACAGTTCGCTTTGGTTAATCGACATACCTATCCTTGTCTTTGGAGCAATAATGGGAATTGATGTAAGGGGATCTATTTCAAGCATTTTAACTAGCAGAGGAATATGCCGTTCAATCCAATTAGTGCCCTCATTATTTCGAATTGCCTCTTCGATTAACCGATTCGCAAAGTCTGCTGCTTTCTTGACTCTATCAAATTCGCTTCCAAATAATTCACCTTTTAAATATCCTGTTAAGAAGTACTGTGAAAAGGCCTCTACAATCTTGTATCTTCCATAAAGCGAATTCAGAAGGGGACGCGACAACCAGGATATGCTTTCATTAAAAATGAGCTCCTTTGTCATCCCTTCCCATTCCCGAAGTCCAAGAATCTCAATACGTTTAGTTTCAATAGTGTTGAGCAGAAGTCCAAATGCGTGATCATAACTTAGAACCTTTGTTGAATAAAGCATTCTCATCGATTCATACCATAATGCGACTCGCCATTGTCTATATTTTTGAAAATCAGTTCCAGGATAGTAATTGATAAGGGGAATTATGATTTGGTTCTTATCAGGTTTGGATATAGGAATCTTGTCCTGTGACAAAACAATCACGATCTTAGAATTGCCAGACCAGCTTCTGGCCAAAAAGGTCGCGATGTCCAATAGGATATCATTACGCATTATCATGGCATTATACGATGCTTTTCCTAGATATATTAGTCATCAAAAATAGATGTTATCATATCCATAACCTTTCGATATTCTACCTCTCCCCATTGATCATATACATTTGCATATACAATTTCTGCTGCCTGCTTGCTGATTACGCCTGTATTGAGCAGTTTTGCAAAAGCAATTGTTTCTCTTAAACTAGGACTATAGTATAGCTCTTCTAAAGCCGCTGCCTCTCTCAAAGTCTTTGCAAGCTTGATTGCGCGTTTCACATCGTTTACTTTTGAACTATCTACCTCTGTATGTTGATTGATAATCTGGAGTTCAATCTCTTCTGGGGGATAGTCTAACCTCAGTCTAACCGGAAATCTGCTCAGCAATTGAGGGGGTAACTCTTTTGTTCCAACATGTGTTAATGGATTGATTGTAGCAATTACAAACCAATCTGAAGATGCATTAACTATCTGACCTTCAGCTTCTTTCAGTACTAATTGCCTTCTGTCATCTAGTGCTTCATCTAGCCTCAACAAGACATCTGCTTCTGCTGCATTTAGTTCATCAAGATATAGCATACTTGCATCTCGCATAGACTTTACGAGTATGCCCTCAACAAAACTGATTTCTCCTTTATCAAGGGTTTTTGTGCCAATTAAGTGAGATTCTCTTGTGCGGAGACTGAAATTTACAGAGTATAGTTCTTTTTTCATCTGAGATGCAAATTTCCTTACCAAAGTTGTTTTGCCAGTCCCTTTTGGACCTATGATCAAAGCAAATAATCCTGTTTGGTATGCCTTGTTTAATATACCAAGGGCATTACTCCAGTCAAGATAATTAACTTCCAGCATCATCCATTTTCTGATCCTGTTACATAGCATATAATATAATAATATGTCTTTATGCAAAAAAACTGAAAATAATTAATATTTTTCTCTTTTCGGATGACTCGATGACTAAGAATGAGGGCGAATAATCTGCTTCCTCTTTCTCAAATAATCTGTGAGGAGTACCTTGTCGATTATTCCTGGGTTAATATAGTATGATCTACCCTTAACATGTTTTTCCATTTCATTGACATAACTTAGTAATGAATCCTCTTCACTTATCATGATAGTGTCAATTTCAATTCCAAGTTTGTGACATTTTCTAGCTTCCTCAATTGTTTTTTCTCCAACGTATTGATCCACCTGCCTATAACGATAACAAAGATATACCACTTCTCCAGACGTGATGTCAAGATTCATATCTTGATTTTCTTTTACATGATGCAGAGTTTCTTTATCTGCCGTATAAAAATGAGAATATGGTTTTTGAGATAGAATCTTATCCTGCTCTTTTTTATTATCTATGAAACAAGCACTTGGATGACCGTCAGTTATTAGTACAATTCGTTTATTTGTCGCACCATCCTTTTGGAGAATTTTATTTCCCAATCGAAACGCTGATTGATAATTTGTATAATGCAAAAAATCAGAACCTGGCTCAAATGTCTTTAGATATGGAATATCATGAGGACAAACCTTTGAAGCCAAAGCTCCAAAGCCAACAATGTAGATTGAGTCTGAAGGAAAATATTTCCGATTTAAAAGAAATAGACTCCAAAGTGCTCTTTTGGCAGCTTCGATTCTGCTCATATCGCCAAACATAGAAGAATAACGCATAGTTGAGCTTAAGTCAATGCAATAAATTGCTGCTACTCTAACATCCTGCATTGTTTCATATTCTTCCAAATCATCTACTTCGATTTTTATTGGTATTTCAATTTGTGCGCTCTTCTTAGCTATTCTTCGAATAGTATTTAATAACGAATTCGGAACGTTAAGAAGCCGAATGTCATCACCAGACTCATATTTTTTGTTCGTATCAAGTATAAGAGACCCATATCCAACGGTATTGGTGTTATGAACTCCAAGGTCACCAGCTTTCAAAGCTTTCATTACATCATTCAAAATTTTTCCACCGATATTTATGAAACCCTTTGAGCTAAGCCATTTTTGCGAATCTCTAAGATATCCTTTCTGAATAAGCTGTCTTATTATGGGCTGTTGGTCAGAGACCTGAATTGGAATTCCTGTAGCCTTCAAAATTTGATTTCTGTCCTTCTCTTGATTATGGTTTTCCTTATCATATGATGTCAAGATATTCTGTAACGTTTGTTCAAGTTCTTGCAGGTTTGGAATTTTTTCCCTCAGTGCTTCTCTACCAACAGCTTTTAATAATTTATCCAAGATATCTTTAGATATATTCTGTCCTTGTTGGTTTTCTCTGCTATTTTGAGATTCTTTCAGATCCTCGGGAGGAAAATAGACAAATCCTCTTGAGCTAGGAGGACTATCCTTGTTAAGCGAGTCCATATTTGCTATTGTCATGCTTATCTAGCAATGGAGGTTGAATCCATCTCAGGCCCTCTAGAATCACTTCAGTAACTGATGCAGAAAATTCTCCATCAGAGAGTTGTCTTATAGAGATACTATCGGTTTTTATTCCAAGTTGATTTGCTTTATCTACAAGCTTATTTTGTTGTTCCTTGATGTACAGTATGGTTTCATCCAAGACTTGTTTTAGGCTCGGAAAATTTATTAATTGTGATTGGTAGTCGCCAAACTCAGATTTCTTGTCACCTAACATAACCTGAGACACCAGAAAGGTTTTGTTTTTGGCAAATTCGCTTTTCAATTTTGCTATTTGTTCGGAAGAAAGTCTTTCGACATATTCGAGTGAAACGTCTTTTATCGCGCTGTTGATTATTGAATCTAGAGTATTCATTCGATTTTGGCGGTTATCTTCTAACTCGGATAACTCAAATTTAGATGATTGGTGGATGCTGTAGAAGTCACAAAAGCGAGGTACTGCATTTACATAATGTAATATTGACCTGGTTCGTTCTGCTTCGCCTATCAAAAGCTCCATAGAATGCACCCCCATTCTAACACTTACACCCTTATCTTGATTAATATCTTGGTGATCTCTGGCTAACTGAGTGATCTTGGCAATTGTCTTTAGGATGAAAACTGGCAAAAACACATTTTTGATATCAGCAATTCGTGCTTCCTGAATTATGATGAGCATCTCGTCAATAGCATTTTTTGGATAGTGAGTATCAATATGGCTTCGCAATCTGTCAAACAATGGTTCGATAATCTTGCCAGAATGCGTGTAGTCGATTGGATTGGATGTTGCGATAATTTTCACATCTGGTTTGAAAACTACAGGATAGGATCCCGTCGTGAATTTTCCTTCCTGGAGAACGCTCAACAATGCAACCTGCTTTCGTGGATCGAGTACTGGCAACTCATCTATACATAGAATTCCATGTCGGGCTTGTAACAATTGACCAGGCGAATATGATTCAATACTATACAACTCGACACCTTTCTTGGCAATTTTAATCGCGTCAATTTGACCTACTAGATCTTTCACGGAAATATCTGGGGTAGCGAGGATGTATCTGTATCTAAGGGTTCCACTTATCCAATCTATTTTAGTATCCAGTTTATTATTACTTATGATATCCTCACATTCCTTAGAAACAGCAAATTCAGGCAAGGGACGAAAGACTTCTGAACCATTTAGTAGGTCAACAAGTTGTTCTTCAGGAATGGAAGTTGGAATATCATTTGTTATTGTTCCCCGAACCACAGGAATTAATGAAAGAAGACTCTTCGCAATTGATTCAGCAACTCTTGTTTTTGCCTGTCCAATCTGTCCCACGAAAAGAATGTCATGACCTGTTAGAATAGCTCTATTTATTGCTGGAATAACATCATCATCATATCCGATAATGCCTTTATATGGATACTCGCCATTTTTCATTTTTGCTATAAGATTACCACGTATTTGTTGTTCAACTGAAACATGTTTATAATTGATCTCTAGCAGATCCCCTAGTGTTTTGATCTCTTTATAATCTTCTGGGACACCTGGTAATATTTCTGTATATTTAGGCTTTGAATTGTAAGACCGTTGTACAATATCCTCTATAGTTTTTGAACTCATAAATTGTGAAATTCGCATGCTGTTCTCACGGATTTAAACATTCTCAAGAGTTTCAATTTTTTATAATATTATGGTGTGAAATGATTAATTTTTTATATTCCTTTTTACCCAACTGGTAATGCGCATTTGCTTCTAAATAACTAACATGTGGCGTCGGATTTCACTAGATATAACGCAAACGTACACTTATGAGCAGGATTAATGGTCAACTCATTTGATTAATAACACTTCAAATGTTGACAAATCCAGCATAGTTTTTATTGCGGGCATTATTTTTAGTCTTTGCATTGTCCGCATCAGACTATAAACACATTCTTAGAATCGCAGGTAAAGACATTGCAGGAAGCAAGAAATTGATTGTTGCATTGAGTGAAGTCAGGGGAATTGGTTATAATTTTGCTCAAGTTTTACTCCAATCTTTGAATATAAACTCTAATATTCGTGTAGGGTTTTTAACAGATAAAGAACTGGCAGACATTGAGGCAGCTATTAAAAACCCATTGAGATCAGGTATGCCATATTGGTATGTCAACAGAAGAAAGGACATGGATACAGGTTCTGATCAACACTTGATTACATCTGATCTTGATTTTGCGATCTCAAATGATATTGATCGTGAGAAGAATGTAATGAGTTGGCGTGGCTACAGACACATGTTTGGTCTACGGGTAAGAGGTCAGTGTACAAGAACAACTGGGAGAAGAGGAGGAGCAGTAGGAGTCAAGAGAACAGGTAAACCTATGCCAGGAGGCCCATCAGGTGCAGCTCCCGCAGTTGGAGTAACAACTACCCAGACGCCCACAACAGAGCCTTCTAAAGCTGTCGAACCGTCTTCAAAAGAGACGGTCAAGAAGTAGTAGTTGGAGAGGAGTAGAAATGGGAGATCCTCGTAAATCAAAAAAGACATTTCATAGGCCAAGAAGAATATGGACTTCGGATCAGCTTAATGCTGAACTTTATATTATTGGCTCATATGGACTAAGAAATAAACGTGAATTGTGGAAGGCGCAGTCAGAGGTTGCTAGATTCAGAAACCAGTCACGTGCGCTACTCGCACTTCCAGCAGAAGTAAGAGTGGAGAAAGAAACACTATTGTTAGGTTTCTTGAACAGACTTGGACTCGTAAATGAATCCGCAACACTTGATGATGTATTGAATCTTAAGATTGAAGACCTTCTTGAACGTAGGCTTCAAACAATAGTGATGAAGAAAGGGGGTACAAAGTCGCCACATCAGGCGCGGCAAGTAGTGGTTCATGGACATGTTTCTTTGGGTAACAGAATTGTAAATATCCCTGGCTACCTTGTAAGACGAGAAGAAGAACCATCTATTTTGTTACATACGGCAATGGTTGGTTCTACTTCCCAACCCACGATTCAATAGCTTATACTTATCTCTCTGACACGATGTCTACGTGATCTATTTTCCCATCAGAGTCCATGTCAAATCCTTGTACTACTATGGCCCATTTCTCTTGTTTGTGATAATTTTCTAAAATTTCCTGACTATAGTTTGTCAAAGCAATAACCGCGGATTTAGTTCCAACAGATCTTACGCCGGCGATTACAATTATAGTTCCATCGTTATTATATGGGTTTTTTATTTTTGCTATCAACCCGTGATTATTAGAGTTGTAGAGCTTACCGGATTTGTCTACCAAACCTGACCAGAAATTTGCTTCGTTGAATTTTATCGGCAAGTATTTGTTAAAGTCAGCTGTTACTATGTTTGTTCCCGGCCCGCCGATAGAAATCAAGTTGCTCCGGTCAAGTACCTTTTCAGCTTTTGCATCAGCATCTAGCTTGACTATGAACTCAGATGGAATATCGCAAATTGTTCCTAAGAAAAATGCCAAATGCACTGCATAATGTCCATCTCTCGCAGAAGATTTGTACGGTCCATGCGGTTCTGGTGCACCCACGGTTATTAGGCCTTGGAATGAATTATTTACAATATAATCATCAAAAAATCTATGAGCGTGATGATGTTTCCTTTGAATTCTTTCCTGAAAATCTAATTGTTTTTCTCCCCAATTCATTTCAATACCAAATGCTGGACTTGACGCTCGATAAAGTCTAGCAGTACCGCCCTTAACAAGATTAGTAGCAACCTCTTCTATTGCTCCACTTGCTGATAGCTTGCGAATATAGTAATAGACACTTTGCTCATAGATCTTAAGATCTTTTGCAATCTGTGCAGGATACATAGGTCTATTTGATAGCAATTCCATTATTCTCCAAGCCAGGGGGTTGGATAGAACCCGTATCTGCTTTACATTATCAAAGACAACCATTTTTTTACCAAACAGTTTCCCACTTTCGCCATATGCAAGAGTTTTATGTTGCAAATACGATTGCTGAAATTCAGATATATATATTGTTATTTACCGGTAACGAAATTTTTTATACCTCATGGGTCTTCCACGTGTGTATAACTTCCTGACATCACAAAATAATCTTATAACGGTATATCATTATTTTGATAAAGGTTTTAAGATAATAATTCTTTTGTTAGTCGTGTGTTCCATTATAGGGTATAAAGGAAACGTACTCGCAGCTCCTGTATTGATCGACAGTCTTAAAAGGATGGAGTATAGAGGCTACGATAGCGTGGGAATTGCCACAGTTATTGACGGCAAAATTCTTGTGCGAAAAGGGGTGGGCAAAGTAGCAGAAGTAAACAAATCCCTTGATTTAGGAAGAATGCCGGGGGAGATGGGAATTGGGCATACTAGATGGGCTACGCATGGGGGAGTAACCGATAGTAACGCACATCCACACTCAGCTTGCACGAATGATATTGCAGTTGTTCATAATGGAATTATAGAAAACTATACTGAATTAAAAGAGGAATTAATTCTTCGAGGTCATAGATTCAAAAGCCAGACAGATAGCGAAGTAATAGCGCACTTGCTTGAGGCTCATTATTCCAAGGACCGAAGTATAAAACAAGCGATGATTGAAACTTGTAAAATGTTAAAAGGAGCTTATGCATTCGTTGCAGTTTTTGAAGAAGGTACTATTAGCGGTGCTAGATTTGACGAGCCCCTAATAATCGGAATAGTGGATACCGGGTATTTCATATCAAGCGACATTCTTGGGTTCCTGAAATACACAGACAAATCTATTTTTCTCGATAATAAGGATATTGCAGTTATTAATAAAGAAAAATTGGAATTATTTGATTTTGAGGGTACTTCAATCAAGCGACCTGTCACTCAAGTAGCTTGGGAACTAGCAGCTGCAGAGAAGGGCGCTTATGCACACCATACTTTGAAAGAAATTCATGAACAAGTCCATACCATAATTGAAGGAATAAGCGATGATAAGAAAAAAATTGATATGTTCTGTAATTTCATCACGAACGCTAAGAGTATCTATATTACGGGAAGTGGAACTAGCTACCACTCCGCCCTGATTCTAAAACACATTTTTGGCAAGTTTGCAAAAATTAGATCTGAGACCGTTATGTCAAGTGAGTTTCAATATATGGCACAAGATCCTATTGATGAAACTTCGGTATTGATTGCGATTTCTCAAAGTGGGGAAACAGCCGATGTTTTGCAGTCTGTTAAAGCGGCCAAACAGATGGGCGCAAAGATACTTTCGATTGTAAATGTTCCAACTTCATCATTGGCACGAATTAGTAATTGCTTTCTTAATGTAAATTGTGGGCCTGAAATCGGAGTTGCTGCCACAAAAAGTTTTACTGGACAGCTTTCAGCTCTTTATAATATTACAGATGCACTGTGTCATAGTTGTATAGGGATTGCAGCAAACAAAAATGAACTGATCAGAGCGATGAACCTTATCCTTTCTACAGAAATTAATATTGCCAAAATAGTTGATACAATGTATGATGTAAAGGATATCTATATTTTAGGAAGATCGTTGCATTACCCTATCGCTCTTGAAGGCGCATTGAAAATAAAAGAACTAGCATATGTTCACGCAGAGGGTATTGCAGCAGGTGAATTGAAACATGGACCCTTAGCACTAATAGATAAGAACACTGTAGTAATAGTAATTAATCCATATGACACTACATTCAATGATACAATCTCAAATACACATGAAATCAAGGCTAGAGGAGCCTTTGTGATCGGGATCTCAGATAAAGAAAGCGACGTATATGATCACTTTATAAAAATACCTCAGGTCAAGGAGCCCCTTTTCCCGTTGATTGAGGTGATTCCATTGCAAGTTCTAGCATACTATTTAGCTCTTAAGAAAAATGTAGATCCTGATTACCCGCGCAACTTGGCCAAATCAGTCACGGTAAAGTAGCAAGCCAGAAACAACTATGCGTTTACCTAATACATTTGACTTATGATTCTGTCAAACTCATCAACGGTATTATCCCAGTTGAAATGTAAGTGCATTATTAGTATCTTTAGTAAGGAGATCCTGGTCGCTTAACAAACAAATTGCGGATGTTGCAAGCTCGTGTGGCGAGTTCTCCTTGCTTATTATATACTGTACTGTTATCTTACCTTAACTCCATCAATGTTTTCTTTTTGTATATCTGTTCGTTTTTTCGATGTAAAAAGGGTCATATCATATCCTCTATGTACTAATCGACGCATAATTTCATGTTAAACCACAAAATACGCAAGAATCAGATGATCATTCTTATTTTCTTATGTTTTATGTAAGGTTTTAAAACAATACTCTGTATGAGAGTTCCTTCTTATTTAACTGGTGGGTACGACGTATAGTTTGTCCCGTGATGATGGTAAGAGAAAGTATGCCAAGATGATGTATTGTTTGTAGAGTTTTCAACTTACCTACC
>JBEVTH010000012.1:5569-27372 GCA_041156085.1 Candidatus Nitrososphaera maunauluensis | reverse complement strand
CCACAGTAGCAGGAGGCAAATTTTCCTGAGTTAAACCATCTGCATATGCTTTTTGGTAGAAGGAGTATTCTATCGATAACAAGATAAAAACAACAAAAAGTAAAGAGGTAAAGCAATACGCAAAAATATACTTATTAGGCATAATAATTCCTAATAGATAAATATGCTTTTATTCTGCTATTTAATCCTTGATACCATCACCTAATGAAATAAATTAATAACAATAACATACATCAAGTAATATGCTATGGAAGTACTATTATTCAATTTCTATCATTTCTGCTGTAGGCCTAATTGTATTATTATCGCTTATGACAACATCTGTGATATCCCAAAGTAATAAGACCAATAGCGTTAGTCGCAACTCGCACGATATAACATACAATTCAAAATTTGAATGTGGATCAATTGTTGGGGATAAGGGTCCTCTCAGACCAGGACATTATGACACGGACATTAGCATTTTCAACAGGCAAGACTATCCGATTGAAATTTTATGGAATTCCATAGTCAATGATGGCAAGATCACTAATCAAACGATAAAGACAATGCTACCACAGACATCAATTGGCATAACGTGTAAAGATATTCGTCAAGACTTAAGCATTGGAAACAACTCCAAGGAATTGATTGAAGGGTTTGTTGTCATACGTGCTGAGCCAAATGATAGAGTTTTGGGTTCTCTGTCCTCTAATGACAGTACGACAGGAAGAGAAGGTCAGCTGAATATGGATCAAATTAATCTACTTGATGTACAAGTTTTCTATACTGCAAATGCTCTAGAATCTCTTCCCCATGAATTAGTGAACAGCAATATTGTTTTTTCTATTCTTAACGATACGACATCGAAGATACCCGCATCGCTACTAATGAAGCCGCTTCATATTAGTTCGCCCTCACAGCTGAATCAAATATCCGATCCAGAAACCCAGGTAAAGGACATTCTGTCCCAAAAGTATAATTTAACCGCTCAAGAAGTGGCCGGACTGAGGGTCAAAATCATTGATGTGACGGTAGGAGTAGCTGCTATGATTGATGATCATGCTATTTCTACAACCATATTGACACCTCGCAGCAGTACCTAATGTGTAGGTTCTTCCAAACATGTCATGACGAATCTATTATCTCTATTTGTTGGAAATAATTTAGCCAGAGGGAATTTCGCTTTAAACAACGAGGCATTTCAGATTAGACGCATGAAGATGCCAATACCTGCTAATTCAGGAGATTTCACTCTCCCAGAATTTCAAGCTTTTGGACCTTCCGCATTTAAATTCAATTATATTAGAGCGACAGTTCTTTTTTGTGAAAATGTGTTTACCAAAATCAAAGTACAATATTAACTGATTTACTTTTTAAGCTCATCCTACATTAGTGATTGGTAAAACCTTTGAAAGAGAACTTGAAGCTAAAGTACAACATTCATCACAATCGTGTCAGCTTTAATAATAAAACAGGACTGTACCAAAGTGGGTCCGAACATTATACTAGATATGACATTGCAAAAGAGAACAAGTGGAAATGCGAAAAATGCTGCTATCGGTTTGCTACCCTAAGAAAGCTAAAACAGCATAAGATAGATTTTCACTCTTATTAGTAGGGCGTATACATATAAGACTTACTTACTGCTGTCTATATAATGTTTAATTGTAATAAATCCTGAAATTTATACAGAATATACTATATTTACTATATTATTAATATGCATATTCTTCTATGATCTTTCTATATGCATATTCTTCTATGATCTTTCTATATCGTAATATATTAATAGTGTCATCTAGTACATGGCATCAATGAATAAGGTTGTTATCGTAGGTCTAGTAGTTGGTGTCCTTGTTGCGGGAATCATTTTTAGTCCTCTTATGTCAGGAAAGTTCCCATCTCAAGCACAAGCACAACAGGCTCCTACAACGGGCAAAACAAAAAAAGTTCTATTTATAGCTAGTGAAAAAGTAGTTCAAGTAGCTCCGGATGATGCCCTCCATCCAGGAGGAATCAAGTACAATGCGATGGTTTTCAATGGCACGATCCCGGGTCCAGTAGTTGCAATTGATCAAGGAGACACTTTGCAAATTACATTGAAAAATGAAGGGAAGCTAGTACATAGTATGGACTTCCATGCTGGATTTGGCGCTGACAAAGCAAATTCTGGTTCAGTAGCACCAGGTCAATCTAAGACATGGACATTACAAGGTACATATGCAGGTGCTTTCTTCTATCATTGCAGCGCTGATGCCCTTAATGGCATATGGGAACATGTTGCTAACGGAATGTACGGCGGTATTATAGTACATCCTACTAATGAGCAACCAGCAAAGGAGTTCTACATGGTTTTCGGGGAAAACTATAACAATGCAGATCAAGGTGTATTCAAAGGTACGAACGGAAAAACAGGTTCATTTGATATAGTCAAATTCATCAATAACCAACCAGATTTGGTTTTGACAAATGGTATGGCTTTCAAATATGTACCTGCAGTAGGTCAGATTGTTAAACTTCAGCTGAACAAGAATGCCACAGTCTTTAAGGTCAAACCAGGCGAACTGACAAGATGGTTTGTTGTCAATGCAGGTCCGAACCAGTTTGTATCATTCCACTTTATCGGCGGAATAATCAGTGTGCGTGATGGCTCAATAGTAAATAGATATGGTACACAAGATTTGAACGATGAAACATGGACTATTCCACCAGGATCAGCTTCGGTCATAGAATCGACATTCCCATCGCCAGGTCTCTATGTAGGTGTAACCCATGCCTTGAATAATGTCGTAAAGGGTGGAGCATTTGCTGTGTTAGCAACCAACAACGCAACAGCAACCGATCATCCAGTAGGCACATGGGTACCACCACAGGGCAGCTCAGTTGCAGCTGAAACAGCTAATGGAATGCCAGTAAAGTCGGCTACTGCAAACAAAACAGCATAGCACAGATAAAGAATGGGCGTACTCAAAGCCCCTCGCCTTTCTTTTTGACAGTGTTCAACAAACAATGAATTCTTAAGTCGTTTCAATCAATACAATTTTAGTTTCTGTTGAACTTGTGTAGCGTTGAGTAATGTGGTTGAAAATGTGTTGTTAGATTATGATATGTGCCTCGTCTATATTACGTTGATAATAATTTTAGCTTATTTTGGATTCAGATACTGGTTTTGGCTGTGGCCAAACTTTTTTCTTCGATTTGTTTGTATAGGAAGAGACATGGCAATTGATAGATAGCAACAGGAATAAATTTTCAATATCCTTGAATATATTGTATGGAGAACCCTGCAACATAACTGATGCAAGCAGTTTCGCCAAAAATATATCCCCTATTATCAAATCAATGTACTGCATTCCTATGAAGTGCTGAGGTGGATCTTTAGGGTCCACTTGGATCAAAAGATGGATCTATTGATTCTAATCAGAAACGGTTTTAGCTGAATTCTCTGCTAAATCATTCTTAGATTTTGTAATGAGCCACCCATGTCCTCTTCGTACTGCAAATATCATCGAGTCGTTGATATTTTTGTCAAAAAGCAGGCCACAAGCAAAATATGAGATCTTCCGCTTCATATACAAACAAGATGCTAACTGCTTGTTATCCCTTTAATCTGTACGTCGTGGTCTTGTGGTGGAACAAAAAAGTCTATCGATACTGTTTTTCCGTTCATTTTTATTGATGCTTGCTTGTACAATTTTCCATCCATCATGACAGATATAGACTGTTTTTCTGAATGTTGAGGTATTTTCAGAGATAAGGGCCCACCAATTGGACTATAATAGTTTATTGCAAAGAGTATACTATCTGTTGCTTTGTCATATTTAAAATCACTAATCCTTGCGAGAGCACGTAAATCATAAGTAATGAATTGACCTTTCCCTAAATCCAACGTCGATATTGGAGCATTGAGATCAAAACCGGCGCAACTATAATAGAATATATTTGACTTCACACCAGGATAAGGAATAGATCTAAATCCCACTTCTTCACCAGGTTTTATTATTGGAATTGTATTACTTTTAACGGAATCAAGCTGTATTCCATTTCTATCATGGGAAGATGCATATATAGTTACATCACGGAGGTCAAACGGTCCTACATTCTTGGCTGTACCAGCAAGGGCCCTGTCAATTCCGACTGGCATGTTTGAGTAATTCAATCTTAAAACGTTGTAGTATGGAACTGAAATTTGCTTTTTGTCAATGATAAACGCTTTGCTAGTGACTGATCGCTCCGGTCCAATAACAAATTTAAATGGAGAACCTGAAAATGGATAGATAATTCTACCATAAGTTGATTGCTCAATGGTTGTTGTTGCATGATCTTTGCTAGTGGTATTCAACCCAACTGTTATTGCAAATGGCATCTTGTCATTATTATCTACTACGCCTATAACATTTAAATTACCATTAGAATCTCTGTAAGTTCTCTGTTCTGTCATCTTAACAGACTGGTTTTCAGCATATGCATTCTGTAAAAATAACAAGGAATAAACAGCAAAAAAAGAAATTGTCAAAAGACTGACCGTTACCAAAAGACTACTGTTAACCTGTAGCATGTTATTATTTTTAGTAAACACTCTAATCAATATTGCTGTTTATACTTTATTCCTCTTGCACGCGTTATTTAAGAAAAGTTTAGGAGAGCTATCTACTTATTGCATCTCCGAACGAACCCATTTTTGTCTATTTGACAAATACGTTTTTAGAGGAGAACTGCATATCTATCAATGGTCGCTTTGAGTTTCTGTTACTTATGCAACATGGAAGCATTTGCAAAGCCATGTCCAAAGTGTGATAGACCTACTTGTAAAAATTGTATGAAAACCTTTCCATTCTCTGATAGCCTATGTCTGGAATGTGCTGCAGGTGTCAAGACAAGGCTGGGAGGAATAAGAAAGGATGAAGAAATCTTCTAATTTGCTGTGGGATCTAAGACATTAATTTTACTTTTCATTTTTTAATCTAACTTTTCGATGCGGAGTGTTCAAAGCGATTATGAATAATAGTTATCTTTGACTGGCATAAATAGTTCTTAATTTAAGGATCTAGAACTTAAATTATACATTTCACTAGAGCAATCTCGTACAGTATTGAATCTATAATATGTTACTTTGTGCGCCAAAATTCGTCTTTCTTTACTCTATTTTACAACATATCATTAGGTACCCCACGGGGGGATGGGTGGGGTTGATTTTCAAATTGAAAAATCATTGTAGAGAGGGATTTTAATGATTATGTGACACATAAAGGGATGATTCTTTTTAAATTATTGCATAAAAACGAGGAAACGAAAGTGATAAAGTTTCTGAACATTATTATTGATTGCTCTTTTTCTTCACTTTTCTTATACAATTTTCTTCTTTCTCTTACTCTACTTGATGACAAGATTAATCCATAGAATTGTTCAATAGATTAATCTTATTGGAAGCCTATGAGATAGATCAATAATTTCATTACATTTGTTTAAATTGAAAGAATAAACATAGTGACCTTATCCAGTGCCCTTTGTGCTGATTGGTGATGACTTACATATGCTGTGAAATGGTTACATCTCAGGTGTCATACACAAGTTGGTAATCGATATCATGATAACGAATACAAATCTACTTCCTCCAGAATTATTCTATTATTGCCACCGTATCATATCTAGCAACAGTTGAGCCTTCCTTTGCCCTTATTTCTTTGATGTTGCCATCTTTGTGAGCTTTTACTGCGACTTGCATTTTCATAGATTCTAGTATCACTACTGCATCACCTTTTTTGATTGACGATCCAGCTTTGGCTAAGATAGAAACGACTCTTCCTGGAATCTGGCTTGTCAAATTATTTTCCCCTTGAATAAGACTTGGATGAAATTTTTCAAGTATCTCAGTAAGTTTTGAATGTTTTTTTAGTGTCAAAACTTGACCGTCAATTATTGCTTTAATTTCTGAGCTACTCCAATTGAGGATTTTAGCATGATGGAATGAATGGTCTAATATAAACTCCACTTCATCGGTACTAGACTTTAACAATCGGACATTATGTTCTTTCCCATTTATCTTTATCAAAATAGATTCTTCTCCAGTAGTGCGTATTAGCTCGCCATCCAAAACAGCTGTCTGATCGTTCACCTTAAATTCCATTATTGAATTTCCTTACCTAGATTTTTCCATTTCGATTTTTGTAAAGGGGGTTTTGTTGTACCACTGCTACTAATCCTACCTTTCTTTACAAATTGTGTTTGCAAAAGAACTGCTGCAATAGCAGCTGAAGATACTCTCTTTGACTGTTCTTTTGCATCATCATTCATTTTATCCAAAAGATTGAATCTGTCAAGATAATCAGTTGAAAGTTCTCCATTGATAAAATTTTGTTCGTCCATTATAGTTTTGTGTAATGGAATCGTTGTATTGATTCCTTCAATGGTAAATTCTTGAAGAGCATTTCGAGTCCTTATTCGTGCTTCGTTAAAGTCTCTGCCCCATGCGATAAGTTTGGCAACTAAAGAATCATAATATGCTGATACAGTACAGCCTGGATATAGATATGTGTCAACTCGAATTCCTGGTCCGTAAGGGATGTTGCAGTTCGGAACTGGACCAACAGAAGGTGTAAAATCGTAGAAAGGATCTTCAGCATTGATCCTGCATTCGATAGCACAACCATGCATTTTTAGGTCCTGTTGCTTGAATGGAATTTCTTCGCCTTGTGCAATAGAGATTTGCAACTTTACAAGATCGATGCCACCTGTTACCAACTCTGTAACAGGATGTTCAACCTGTAACCTAGAGTTGATCTCGATAAAATAAAAATTACCCTCATGGTCGCGTAAGAACTCTGCTGTGCCTGCATTTAGATAATCGACTGCCACTGCTGCCCTAACTGCTATTTCGCCAATCTTTTCCCTAGTTTGTTGATCTATGACAGGGGACGGTGACATTTCAATAAGCTTCTGGTGTCTTCTTTGTACGGAGCATTCTCGTTCAAACAAATGTCTCGAATTTCCATGTGAATCTCTTATCAGCTGAAACTCAATATGTCTAATTCTTTGAAGATTTTTTTCAACAAAAAGTGCGGCTTTTCCAAATGCAGCCTTTGATTCAGTGGACGCCATTTCGAACTCTTGTCTTAACTGCTTCTCATCGTTGGCTAATCTAATACCCCTCCCTCCGCCGCCAAAGGCAGATTTTAAGAGAACAGGGTAGCCCGCATTGTGAGCGATATCAGCAGCTTTTTCAACATCGTCGACAACTCCATCGCTACCAGGCACAGTTGGAACTCTCGCCTTTTTCATTACTGCCTTGCACTTCATTTTGTCTCCAGTGATTTCCATTGCCTCGCTCTTGGGTCCAATAAAGATAATTCCATTCCTTTCACACATTTCTGCAAATTTTTCGTTTTCAGAAAGAAACCCGTAACCTGGGTGAATCGCTTCTGCTCCTACAGAATTTGCAACCTCAATAATTTTGCCCATATTAAGATAACTTTCTGAAGCCGGTGCTTTACCAATATGATAAGCTTCATCGGCTCTCTTTACATGAATTGATTTAGGATCTTCGTCTGAATATACTGCGATAGATTTTATCCCTAATTCTTTGCAGGCACGTATCACTCTGAGAGCGATTTCGCCTCGATTCGCAATTAAAATGCTGGATATTTTGTGGTTTATCATTGCTTTTCACCTTTCATACATGTTACACTTACTGCTATAAGTTCATATTTCCGTGTTTCTTCCAAGGTCTACTTTCCTTCTTGGTTGCTAATGCATCAAGAGCACGTATTATCATTGGTCTAGTTTCCATTGGATCAATTACCAAATCAATAGTGCCTTTTTCTGCTGCTATATATGGATTCGCAAACTTATCGCGAAATTCCTTAGCAAGCTTCCTTTTAGTCGCTACAGCATCTGCTGATTGCTTTAAATCTTTTCGGTGAATAATTGTAATTGCTGCTTCTGGTCCGAGCACAGCTATCTCTGCTGTTGGCCAAGCATAATTTATGTCTGCTCTAAGATTCTTACTTCCCATAGCAATATATGCCCCACCATATGCTTTACCAATAATGCAGGTGATCTTTGGTACTGTTGCTTCGCAATATGCAGACAAAAGCTTGCTACCGTGTCTTATTATTCCGTTATGTTCCTGATCACTTCCTGGAAGATATCCTGGTGTATCTACAAGTGTAACAACGGGAATGTTAAATGCATCACAAAATCTGATGAAGCGAGCTGCCTTAGTTGACGAATTTATGTCTAGAGCACCAGCCAAGTACATAGGTTGATTAGCAATGATACCTACTGATCTGCCACCCATCCTTGCAAAACCGACAATTATATTTTCTGCAAACAATTCGTGAACCTCCAAGAATTCGCCGTTATCCACTATCGACTTCATAATTTCCTTCATGTCATACTGCTGATACGGGTTCTCAGGAAGGATATTAATGATATTTGCGTCGATTCTATTTGGATCATCCGTGTTCTCGATTGGAATCGGCTCCTCTGCATTATTTTGTGGAACATATGATAACAACTTCTTTATTTTATCCATACAATCATATTCGTTTTTGGCAATGAAATGCGCGACACCTGATTTAGTTGCATGGGTTTTGGCTCCACCTAGGTCTTCAAAGGAAACATCTTGACTTAAGACTTCCTTTACAACTTCTGGACCTGTGACAAACATTTGACCGATGTTTTCCACCATTATGACAAAGTCTGTCATTGCTGGAGAATAAACTGCTCCTCCTGCACACGGTCCAATACTTGCAGTGATTTGTGGTATTACTCCTGATGCCATCGTATTTCTAAAAAATATATCACCATAACCATCAAGACTCATTACCCCTTCTTGAATCCTTGCACCACCCGAATCAAGGATGCCAATAAGCGGCGACCCTGATTTCATGGCAAGATCCATCACCTTAACAATTTTCTTTGCAGCCATTTCACCCAAGGATCCACCAAGAATTGTAAAGTCGTATGCATAAATGAAAACTTGACGTCCATTAATTGTGCCGAATCCCGTCACTAACCCGTCTCCATAATATCTCTTAGTGTCAGGATCATCGCTTCTGTGAGTTACATACTTATCAATTTCTAAGAAAGTGTTCTGATCCAAAAGAAGATCTATTCTTTCTCTAGCAGTAAGCTTGCCCTTTGAATGCTGAGCTTCAACTTTGTCGTTACCGCCACCATTTTCGGCAAGCTTTTTCATATTGTACAAACGCTTAATCTTCTCTTCACTCATGGCCGTGCATTTTATGGGACAAGAAACTTATATAAATTCATTACAACCACGAGCCAGTCTTCTCTATCGAGCATACAACACTATAAAGGTCCATGTGTCTATCAGAATTTGTTACGGATATTATTCTCTCAATCCAGACCGTCCACCACGTGCTCTACGAAAATAGTTCATTCCAAGGTTGTAATTATCAAACAATGATTGCAATGTCTCTAGTTCAGTCTTCAGCCGTTCAATTTCTTCCTTGTTATCTTCGTTGTTCTGTAATTTTCGCATTTTGTCATTCTTTTCTATCAATAACTTACCAACATTCTGCTCATATTCGCTTGACATGGTTGAGAAGTAAATAAAGTTACTTAGGAGATTTTAACTTTTGCGATGATTCAATGAAGGTTGGTCTATAGAGATGATTTATCAGAAGAATTTCTGATGCGACTATTTAATACTTTAAGAAACACCTAATCCTTATCAGGGGCAAAAAAAATGACAAAGGTAAAGTAGTAAAGTACTGCATCCTATGAACATCTTGGCTATAACCTGCCTCCAATCCACCCAAGGTTATAGATTCCTGATTATCAATAGCTCAAAAATCATTCAGCTACTGCCACTAAAAACTCTTTTCTCCTTATCTTTATTTTCTAGAGCCTTTATATTCTTCTGATAATCTACTAGGACATTAGTGTTCTTCTCAAAATAAGGAAATAGATTACGCTTGACCATTTCATTGTACCAATACTCATTATAGTGAGCAATTGTGACAAATAGGAATTCCAGAAATGGCAAAATCGGATAGCCCTGGGGCAGCATTTGTAATGCAATCTTTGCATCATCAGAATAGATCTTGCTCTTTTTCATCGTAAGTTCAAACCCCTTCTTTATGTCTCCGACATTTAAAGAATAGTATAGTGGCCAAGATGGTATTTTAATAGAACCGCTCTTTACAGCGTCTTCAATTTCGTTTCCACAACCTACACATTCGCCTGCCTTTGCCATACCCAGATGGTAGATGTCGCCTAATGGCCTATGATTTAAAGCCATATTTCTTCCAGCTGATCCCATTACTGCACGGTATTTCTTATAACATCCAATCATGCTTTCATCAGAAATAGACTCAGGCTTACCTTTTAACTTAGAATCAATATATTGACCGATTCTTGCATCCTTGAATCCTTCTTCGAATGTTTTTAAAACAGAATCTCCCCCTTGAGAGATTTTATCGCGGGCAATTTCAAGGATATATGGACTCATTAGTTTGTAATCGTCAAGATATTCAAGATCTTCATCTTTATCAATTATTCTGTCCATTGGTTCACTAAGATCAATTGCTATGATGTGACCATCAATGATCGCATTTCTTGTATCTGGGGGTACATTTTCTTTCAAATAATCCGATGCCCCGTCGAATAACGCATTAAAAACTGGAAATGTCATCTTGACGAAATTAGAATTTAAGATTCTGGCTAGCCGGTCAGAGAGTACTTCTGGTCGTGACAACCTTGATTTTACATCATTGATTTTGTGCTCATCTAGAGTGAATTCCGAAGAGCCGACCTCTTCTATGAATTTTTTCAATGTGCTGGAAGGATTGACATCAGAGGCAATCTTTTCATGAAGTGGTACAAGAAATCGTTTTGTAAATTCAGGGAAGTCTTGTTCAGTCTTCTCTTTGTATTTGTTAAATTGCTTATAACCCGTTTCTCTCAGAAATATGTGCTTCAAAATAACTCTGCCAGATTTAGTTCCCATTAATGCAGATTTCGCAAAGACAGATTGGTCCTTTGAACTCATAAATATACAGTTGGAGTAACGACCAGCAATTATTTAACTATTAACATCAGATAAACAAGCCAACAGTCAAATCTATTAATTATACTGAAAATTTGATATGTCTATATACTAGTAGCCAGAAACAAACTAAAGTAAAAAAAGTTAACGGGAAGCCATCGCTATTCTCTCTTGCTCATTCTTTTTCTTTACAGCATGACTCGACATATCGTTATTCGCGGCCCGAATAATCTCGTTAGCTAGGGCTTCTTCAATTGCCTGAGGATTAGAATATGTAGACTCCTTTACTCCTTCAGCGACAAATCTGAGGGCAAGATCCACCCTTCTTAAAGGTGCAACATCTACAGAAACATGATAGACAACGCCACCGTAAACAATGCGGGTAGTGTCCTCATTTGGAGCAGCATTTTCGATTGCTCTTATAAATAGTTCTACAGGATTCTTCCCAGTCTCTGCATGTATAATATCAAGAGTAGTTTTAACTATTTTCAGAACCCTCATCTTCTTACCTCCCATTCTTCCAGTATTCTTTGCATATCTCTTACCAAAATGCATCATGTTATTTGCTAGTCTTTCTATGATGTTTACTTCAGCTTTCTTTAATCTCTGATGTTCATGTCTTCCAAAAGTAATAGGAATTACACCTGTAGGTTTCAAAGAAATTGCCTTTTGAAGGCCGAGATCATTTACCTCGATTTTACTCGTATCCCATTTATTGAATAGTAATATATTAACTACTTCTTTGCCACTCATTTCATTTATCTCCTAGGTTTTTCCTTTCTTCCACGAACAAGCTCATTCAATGATACTCCATTGACCTTGAAAACTTGCCACCTAACGCCAGGTATATCACCCATAGCTCCTCCCATTGATCCACCAATTCCCTCGAGTCCAACTTCGTCATGCTCATCGACAAAGTTTAATGCTCCATCTTTGGGGAGGAAGGCTGTAATTGATTTACCGTTTTTTATAAGCTGCACCCTAACGCATTTTCTGACCGCCGAATTAGGCTGCTTTGATTCAATGCCTACTTTCTCTAGTACAATACCTCTTGCCTGTGGAGATCCCTCTAGCGGGTTAGCCTTTTTATCAAGCATTAGCATTCTTCGCTTATAATATTTATTTGCCCATCTAGCACGATTTCTCTTTCCGCGAAGTACACGCCCAGCAAAAAGTCCAAGTGGTGATTTAGCCATTACATATTCACCTGATTTTTGTGCATTGGAGATTGATCCTCACTTACTATTAAAACATTGGATATTTGGAAGTATCGTTTTGCAAGTAATCTTGCTTTTTCTGCATTTCGTCCTTCTCTACCCACGACAACTCCCTTTTTTTTAGCATCAACAATAACGACCGCCTGCTTTGTGCCATCAACCCTTTCATTCATTTTGATTTCATTAATCATATCGGAATTAAGTATATTACGTATAAACTCAGATGGATCATCGGAATATTCAACAAGTTCAACCTTTTTTGCCACAACATTTTGTAACTGTCTAATGGTTGTCCCACCCTTACCTATTGCAAGACCCATCTGTCCCTTATTGACAATAAAAATTACCCGTTCCATCTTTTCATCCACAATACAATCCCTTGCAGTAGCACTCGTAATGCTCTGAAAGAGAGATATTAGACGCAGTTCATCAGATGTTAGCTTTATCTTCTCCGTCATTATCTACAGCCTCTAAAATAGTCTGGATTGCATTTGCATTTTGACAGCATTAAACAACAATTCATGCTGATTGATGAAGTCCAATTTAAGTCATGCTCTTTCTCTATTCAATTAGTTTTGATATTGTGTCGCTTTCTTTATCCGGAAGATTTCTCTTAGCAAAAACTATAATACTCTATGCGTCTTCAGTACTGATTTTCACTTCTCACAAATTTTGACAGCATTATCTATATTGAGCTCAAGGCATCATTGAGATGATAGAGCACACTATGCTATTCTTGCTTTTCGATACATTCATTTCGATAGATAATCTTGTGGAAGGACGATGTGTGTGCTAGTGGAAGGAAGATGGGGGTGTTCTGCTCCTATTTGGAGCTTGTACTCTCTTTTGCCACGTCCGAAAGTATCGAGTTAATTTCTGCATCAGTGCCGCTCTTCAGTGCCAGTACACTAATTCTGAAAGGTTTATTGCATAGCTTTCCAAGTTTGAAAGAATTGCCATCAAATACATACAAAGGAACGTTAGCTAATTTGGCTTGTTCCTCTAGTTTTGATCTGCTCTCAGATTTAAGAGAATTAGAGAGCATTATAAGTTTTGAACCTTTCATTGAACCTAATACTTCTCTCGTTCCACATTTGTATTTGTTAGCGTTCACTGCGTCTTTAAGCACTTTTTCTATTATCTTCACCATTTTCTTCCTTCACCATCATATAAAGCTCTACCATGCCAGTTCCTACTGGTACAGTAGCACCTACTATAACGTTTTCTGTTACGCCCCTCAATGTTTCAATCTGTCCTTCCAAAGATGCCTTTGCGATTGTAGGTACGGTGATTTCAAATGCTGCCCGTGCCAGAACTGATGTTTTGGTTCCCGCAATTCCGTGTCTGCCTATCTGTTGCAAATATCCTTTCGATGTCATGAGGTCAGCTACTAACATAATATGTCGTGTGTCAACCTCAAGACCCTGTTCCTCAAGTGTATTTGTGATCTCCTTAACTAGGGCTGTACGAGCTGCCTCGATTCCAAGTGTTTGCCATACTTCATATACATTATTCGTTGTCACTCTGGAAGTATCTATTCCAGTTATTGCTACAACCTTGGCAAGGTTCGATCCAGCTGTTTGAATTACCCATTCTTCATCTTGCTTGACAATGGTAACTCTTTCAATATCAGGCACTCCTTTAACTCTAGTATTGAGCAACTTATTCTTTAATGTCAAGAGCGTTTGTGCATCGGGTTCATCGGGGACAGTGATTTTAATAAATTGCTTCTTGTCGTTCAGTGCAATTTCATATTTCTTTTTGGAACCTTTCAGCACTTCATTAACCTCCTTTATTTCGCAGCCACGTTCTAACAGTTTGCTCTCTGATAAATAAAAGGTAAGTATTCCACTGTAATCTGTATCTGTTTTTTCGATCAAATCACTTACTCGAGTGAAAATTATTTCTCTAGCAACCTCTAGTGCCTTTTCTCTAGATATTTTGTGATCTGCATCAAGATATATATCCATTGTTGGGGTTACAGGTTTTTTTCTAGCATCTACTAATTCAATTAGTCTAGGAAGCCCTAATGTGACATTTCTTTCCTTAACACCAGCAAAATGAAAGGTTCTAAGAGTCATTTGAGTACCGGGTTCACCTATTGATTGTGCTGTTACAACACCAACGGCTTCGCCAGGTTCAGCAAGTGCCCTTTCGATTAGGTCAATTGTTTTTTTCAACACTTTCTCAACGCCGTCTTTAGACAATCTGTTTTCCAAGATGGAATTTTCTAAGTTCTTTCGTAATCTTGGATTAAGATTTTCAGCGTATTTTACCAATGTGTTTTTGATATCATGTTCTGTAGCCTTCCTGCCTTGATCAATTACAGATTCTCCTTCTATCAATCTAGCAATATTGACAGCTTCACCATGATCACTTTTGGCTGGATCAATCCCGTCTTCTCCATACATGTACTGGACAATGTTTCCGTGAGGGTCCCTTACCGTTTGATCATATTCAATTTTCAGATGCTCGAGAGCGTTAATCAGCCTTCTCTGCATGTAACCTGATTGCTGTGTCCTAACTGCTGTATCCACAAGACCTTCTCTACCACCCATGGCATGAAAGAAGAATTCCAATGGACTCAAACCATCCCTATAGTTTGACTTTATAAAACCCTTAGCGTCAGGATTCATATCGTTTGTTTTAAAGTGTGGAAGAGATCTGTAGTGATATCCTTTATAGATTCTCTTGCCTCTAATAGATTGTTGACCCAATGCAGCAGTCATTTGACCAATATTAAGAGTGGAACCTCTTGCTCCTGTCGATGCCATGATTACACCAGAATTGTCGTCTGGGAATGCCCTATCCGCAGTCTTGCCAGCTCGATCTCTTGCCCTTGAAAGTTCGTTTACCACATACAGTTCCAACGCCTCGTCAGGAGAAAGTCCTCTAGTTAGAGGTAGTGTGCCGTCTTTATACTGCTGAATTAACTCATAAACTTTATCGTAAGCCTTTTGGATAACGTCGCTAATTTCTGAGTTTGTATGTTGACTCAACCATAAGTCAGAATACCCATAGCTAAATCCCCTGTGTGTAATGTATGTCTTAAGCATGATGAGTATTGAATCTAGGAATTTTCTTGCCATATCATTGCCATAATCTTTTGCAATTCTATGCAGAACGCTGTCAGGTTCTTCTGCACCAATCGATGCTTTGTCAATAACACCACTCAGAAGTTCTCCATTCTTAATGACAACATCCTTTCCTTCGCCCTTCGCTGCTTTGTTCCATTTTGATGTTATTATAAAGTTAAAGTCCTTAGGGAAGAAGAGTGAGAAAAGCTGTTTACCTGAATATAATTTCGTTCCATCATTGTTTATTTTTGGTTCTGGAAGGATCCCTCTGTATCCTCCGACGAGGGCTAAGTTGGCAAATTCTTCTTTGGTCAGAGTCGTTTCATCTCGAGTAAGAATGAATGCACCTGTAATGAAATCTCTAATTCCACCGATTATTGGCCCACCATATCTCGGTGAAATCAACTGATCTTGCACACGCATCAACAGAGCAGCTTCGGCCCTGGCCTCTTCACTCTGCGGTACATGCAGGTTCATTTCGTCTCCATCAAAATCAGCGTTATACGGTGGACAAACTGCTGGATGCAATCTAAACGTGCGGTATGGCAGCACTCGAACATTGTGAGCCATAATTGACATTCTATGCAAAGAGGGTTGTCTGTTGAAAATTACAATATCTCCATCAGACAAGTGTCTTTCTACCAGATAGCCAGTAGCTAGGGAATCTGCAATGATCTTTCTATCATTTACATAGTCAAGACGAATTTTGACTCCATCGGGTCTAATTATATAATTAGCTCCTGGATATATGTTTGGACCATTGATTACCAGTTTCTTTAATCTCTCAAGGTTCCATTGAGACACAGTTTCGGGAATAGTGAGTTTCTTGGCAACGTCTACTGGTACTCCAACATTTGAAATCGCAAGATTGGGATCTGGTGAAATAACAGTCCTACTAGAAAAATCTACTCTCTTGCCAGATAGTGAACCCCTGAATCTTCCTTCTTTGCCCTTCAACCTCTGTGTTAGAGTCTTAAGCGGTCTTCCAGATCTGTGATGAGCTTGCGGGATTCCTGAAACTTCGTTGTCAAAATATGTTGTAACATGATATTGTAGCAAGTCTACTAAATCTTGGACAATAAGAGGAGGAGTTCCTGCTTCTTTGCTTTCCTTCAACCTCTGGTTAACCCTAATAATGTCCACAAGTTTATGAGTCAAATCATCTTCTGATCTTATTCCAGTCTCAAGAATAATGGAAGGTCTAACGGTTACTGGTGGTACAGGAAGAACTTGTAACACAAACCATTCAGGCCTTGCAGTAGTTGGATCATAACCTAAGAGAACCAGATCTTGGTCAGGGATATGGACAAGTCTTTCTCTAATAGTAATTGGCAGAAGTCTATTTTCTCCAGCATCAGTTTTCTCTACGAAGATTGTTGGTTTCGTGAACACTAAGTCATATTGTTCTTTTTGACAATGTGGACATATTTTTATTTTTTTCGCCTTTTCAATGATTTCGTCCTTTATATTTTCTAGTGTGATTACCGCATATGCTGCCTTTCCATCCCTAAGTTGCTTATATTTAGAAAGATCCTCAATCTTTAGTTTGATTCTATTACATGATCTACAAGTAATTAGGAGTAATTTATGGATATCATCCACGAATGCAATGTGCAACACTGGCTCCGCCAATTCAATATGGCCAAAATGACCAGGACATTTTGCAGATGTATTTCCACAGGTGGCACATTTCTGGCCTGGTTCAAGTGTTCCAAGCCTGTTATCCATAAGTCCACCCTGCACAGGCATACCATCCTCATCATAGGTTTCTGGGGCTGTTATTTCTGCGACGCTGAATTTGCGAACTTCCACAGGAGACCAAACGCTGAACTTTATTCCATCAAGGATTTTTACTGACTCTTCCAAATTTCATCCCACTCCTAATTAATTACTCTCTCACACCTTCTCCTTGGCGATAAGACGAGGAGCAACATTCAGGCTCATCATTTCCTGCAATAGTAGTTTGAATGCATACGCAATTACAACAGACGAAATCTTTGCCTTGTCTCCATCTACTCTACAAATATACCTTCGCTGTTTAACATCATAATACGCTAACAGACCACAGCGTTCACAAACATTTACTTCTGCCTTATCAGATTCTTCAAGCAATCTGTCCTTTAACATCATAGATGCACCGTAAGCAATAAGGCAATCTCTTTCCATTTCTCCGAACCTGAGACCTCCTCCTCGTGCCCTTCCTTCCGTTGGCTGCTTTGTAAGCATTTGTACTTGGCCTCTCGCTCTGCTGTGGATTTTATCGGCCACCATATGATGTAATTTCTGATAATACACAACGCCGATGTATACATCAGCAGGAAATTTCTTGCCAGTTCTGCCATCGTACATAAATTCTTTTCCTGTATATTTCATACCATAGCGCTCCATTATACCCTTAAGATCATCCAGTTTTTCTCCTAAGAAAGCAGAGCCATCAACTATTCTGCCCAAAAGAGATGCTGCCTTACCTCCTAAAGACTCCATGAACTGTCCTACTGTCATCCTTGAAGGAAAGGCGTGCGGGTTTATCATGATATCTGGAACAATACCATCTTCAGTATAGGGCAAATCTTCTTGACTTACTAGCATACCAATCACTCCTTTCTGACCATGTCTTGATGCGAACTTGTCTCCAATCTCTGGAATCCGCATATCACGTACCCTTATCTTATACATCTTACCTCCCTCCACAGATTGGGTCATGATCACAGAATCAACAACACCATTTTCCGATGGCCTTACACCAACAGAGGTATCCCGACGGTAGGGGCCCTTTACTTCAAATTCTTTGTACTCTTCCATAAATCTCGGAGGAGATGTTCTGCCGATTAAAATATCACCTCCTGTTACTACAGCTTCGTGCATAATCGCGCCGTCTTGTTCTAATAAACGGTATGCTTTTTCTCCTCTGTAACCTCTTATATTTGCATCAGATGCAGGAAGCTCAAAGTTATCCTTCATACCGCCAGGATACTGTTTTGCCTCTGCTTCATACACTCTATAGAAAAAGGTTCGACCAATGCCTCTGTCAATCGAAGATTTATTGAAGACTACGGCATCTTCTATATTGTAACCTTCAAAAGGTAAAACAGCGACAACACAATTCTGACCTGTTGGACGATCGTCTAGTCCAAGAAGGCTGATCGCCTTAGTACTAACCATAGGAATCTGCGGGTATAACATGAAATGCTGTCGCACGTAGGTGCTGGCATTCATCAACGGGGTAGAAAAGCCGAGACTCTGCTTTGCCATTGCACTTTCGTAAGTATTTCTTGGAGATTGATTATGCTCTGGGTAAGGTATGATTGATGCACCAACTCCTAGAATCGCAGACGGGAATATTTCTAAATGAGTGTGTATGTTCTCAATTTTTTTGGGATCCATACTAATATAACAGTTCTCTTCTTCATTCGCATCCACTAATTCAATTATACCCATGTAAAGCAGATCTGTCCACGCCAAGAATTTTTTTGTAACCTTCTCAATTATTTCCTGAGTCATTAGTGCCTTGCCATCCTTCACTATTGCCAAGGGTCTCAATACGCGACCTGAATTACAGCTGATGTATAATCTGCTTGTAGCATTCTCGTTTAATGATGAGTAAAGATATATTCCAACATGAGGATGAATTTTTCCTGACCTTCTCATGGTTCTTAACGTGGTAGATAGATGTTGTCCATCTTCAACATAACCGATTAATCGTCCATCAACAAATATTCTGTTGCCGATTCCCCTTAATTTCTCACTTGCTTCGTCAACGTGCTGCACACCTAGTTCATACAACTTTTCAATAATCTCTGCGGAAGGAACACTAACCGAAATTACTGCGGAAAGTGCTAGATTCTTCACCAAGCCACAGTTAGAACCTTCAGGCGTTTCTGCAGGACATATCCTTCCAAAATGAGTAGCATGTAAATCTCTCGCTTCAAAGTTAGGCTGGCTTCTACTTAACGGGGACTGTATTCTGCGTAAGTGACTTATAGTTGACATATAGTTTGTTCTATCAAGCAGCTGGGTAACTCCAACTCTGCCACGACCCCAGTTTCCCGTAGCAATGGCATTGTTCAGTTTGTCAGAAATAATTCCCGGTCTTACGGCAGCAGCAACTGCATTAATACCTCGTTTTTGACCAGATCTTTCTAGCTGGTACTTCATATCTCTAATTAAATTCCGAAATGCTGTCCTGAAGAGGTCAGCGAGCATTTGACCTCCAAATTTGATCACCTTATTACCATAGTGATCTTTATCGTCTTGGTCGATCCAGAGTAATTTTAACTCGATTAATTTGCTAGCCGCCTCGCCGAGAAAAAGTGCCTTCTCATGTCTGTTGTCAGGATTCTTACCAAGATGAGGCAACAAACCCCAATCAAGCAGAGTCTCAGCCCTCTTTATCTGGAATTCCTCAAGCATTCCAGGAGCAATTCTTTTGCTGATGTATATGATGGCATCCCTGCTTGTTACTATATCACCTGCTTTTTCAAACGAAGGCTCGAGTTCGTCTTGGATAGTTTCATTTAATGATACACCATTTCCAATATCTTTATCGGATTCTAATCCAAGTGCCCTCACTAACGTAACTAAGGGAATATCAACGGGGGACCCCGGAATTTTTGCTACTATCGAACCGTCAGGACGCATGATAAGCTCGAGTTTAGCTCTATAGCCAACTATTGAGGAATATACTTTAGCCTTGTAAAGCAAGCTACCCGTAGCCTCCTCTGTATCGACAATTATCTTGTTATATGAAAGATCTTCAAGACCGACTATAACACGCTCAGAACCATTGATCACAAAATAACCTCCTGGATCCCTTGGATCTTCTCCCAACTCAATAAGTTTGGATTCAGGCAAATTATGCAGGATACATGCATTCGATTTAACCATGACCGGCATATCTCCTATATGAATAAACCTCGACTCAAGAATTTTACCATCTTCCACAATACTACATTCAAGCATTATTGGTGATGCGTATGTTAGATTTCGTAGCCGACCTTCCACGGGTGCTACATGGGTTATCGAACCGTCTAGTTCCATGATTCTTGGTTGTTGAAGTTTTATTTTGCCCAATCTAATTTTATAGGGATATTCTGTTGTTTCTACCTCAATCTCTCCTACTTCATCGATGATGCTTTGGAGTCCACGTTCCATGAATTCATTATAAGAATTTAAGTGCTGTCTTGCAACTCCCTCTCTTCTTAAAATATCATTGATTATAGGCCACATTTCAATAAAACCGGCTAACATAATGTATACCTAACCCTCTACTACGTATCGGTAATATACACTTTCACCCGCCGTAGGACTCTTCCTTGTGATCTTAATAATATCACCAGGCCTTACATCAAGGTCTTCAAGGCCCTTATCACTTATCATTATGTAAGGTAGCTGGCTGGGTTTAGTATTATATCGTGTTAAAATCTTTTCAGCTTCTTCTTTGGGTAAAATTTCATGTTTTGGCTGGTAAACATGATTTGTTATTTTGATCACTTTCTTTTCAGCAGACAATTTGTTCAGGTTCTCCTACCATTTGAATAGCAAAATGGTGCAACATTTTTTTAACAACAACCTTTCCTACCAAATCTGGACTTATTTGTTATTATTACTATAATATATAAGTAGTCTAAAAAATATTAAAGAAATATACAAATAATTCCATTAAGATTTGATTGTTATGGCATATAGTTTCGATATAAAGGTAAAAGTACCAAGGAGGTTAAATTTTTTGCACTAAAAATAAATATTAGTCCGTTTGTTATAGGCCAGGAATAATGAATTATAAGACATATGCACTAATATCTATATTAATCGTATCCCTTGTGTTGGTAGCACTCGGTACAAATGTCACAGGAGTGGCCCATGCACAGATTGCAAAAGCTTCAAAGACGGTACAATACATAAGCGAAGCAGGTCTGGGAAACATACGAGGTAACTATAAAGCCATTTCAAGCTCAGGAGCCTTATTTCATTTCATTTCCACCGCCACGGCGAATAATAGCAATAACAGCTATAAGGTAAGTATTGGGAGCAAAACCTTCCCTATCACATATATGATTACTGGTAACGGTAATAAACTGAATAAGATTAGTGTAGCGAAGGATAACACAACGCTGATAACAGATATCGGTTCTCAATCAAATGGAAAATTGACAATTCAACTTCCAAGAAGTTTAATAGATTCTAAGAAACAAGGAAATCAGGATAGTGCCTATGCAATTTTCGAAGATAGTCAGCCTTGGCAAAGAGTACAAGAAATCAAAAGCAATTCTCAAGCAAGAACACTAGCTATTGATTTTGATAAAGGCACTGGCGTGATAGAAATAGCTGGCTCTGTTATAATGCCAGCAAATACATATCTAAATCCAGGAAGCATTAATGCGAATAAGTCAACTACAACAACAGCAACAAATGCTACTAGTACAAGTGGTAATAGTACTACAATCCTGAAATTTGCAAATAAAACCTTCCCTATCACATATATGATTACTGGTAACGGTAATAAACTGAATAAGA
>JBEVTH010000012.1:0-5469 GCA_041156085.1 Candidatus Nitrososphaera maunauluensis | reverse complement strand
GAACACTAGCTATTGATTTTGATAAAGGCACTGGCGTGATAGAAATAGCTGGCTCAAAAGTATTACCAGAATTTGGTACAGTTAGTGCAGTTGTCTTTGCTATTGCGATTGTAGCAGTCATTGTCACAAGCACAAAATACACACAACTCAAATTCGGTTCCTCATAGCACTAATTTTTCATTTCTTTTTATAAAAAAGACTAGAACACTTTGATTTCAATCCAAGTAATCCCGCACATTTTTGCAGGACTTTCATTAACTCCTTCAATATCAAGGACGGCCACCGGCAAGGGTTTAGCCTGTGTATGAAAATCTTGAAATGTACTAGCTCTTGGGCACAAGCATGCTATAAATTGGCCTAATAAATCTGCGAATACGTTCCGAACATAGTAATCAAGGTTTTATCTCTTCGATTAACATCTTAACAGTACCAACGTTGAGGTCAAGATGCTCAGCAATAATTTCATCTGAAATGCCGGATTCGTGAAGATTTCTTAATATTTCTTTTTTTTCACTGTTAATAATGTTTGAAGGTGGGTATAGCATGAGATCCGCCTCAACTGATCTGATATAATTTATGACCTTGTCAACCAAATCTTCTATTTTAACGGGGTTGTCTGCGGAAAATACAAGTATGTGTTCTTTAACTGGTATACTAAATAATTTAACTTTATCGTACCCATAAACAACACATTTTAAACTGCCTAATTCCTGTGTGAATATTTGCCTTAAATCTATAATATATGCAGACTGGGCCAAACTTATTTCAGTTTTTTTCCCCCTAAGATATTCTTCCGTTCCTTCTCTTATACCTCCAGCGTATAATCTGCCAGACCGTTCTATTAATCCCGCAAATCTAATCTTTTCATGCAGGGACAGTATATTCTTCGAAAATTCCTCAGCCTTCAAATACGTTATATATGACTATACAGAAGATATATACGTATTTTGATTGTTGTATGTTATGCTCTATTGAAATAAGTAAATATGAATAATTCAAGCTGATATTTTTCAAACATAATGAACATTATTTCTGGAGTGTTAACTGGCTTATCATGCGAATTTTCCAGATGACTACAGAAACCAGCACTAATAATTCTATGCGTGCACGCTTAGTTGCTGAGTATTACTAAATTCCTTTTCACAAATTTCTTCACACACATGAGGATGAAAATGTTAGTCGTTCTTTGATCCCTTGGCATATTTTTAATAAAATAAAATAAAAGAGCGTGTTACATATCCCTGGATGTAACAGGTTCTTGCTAGAGAATACAATATTGGTGCGATAAAATAGGATTAAGTAAATAATATACTCGTAGGCATTATTTTTTACCTGGACCCTCTTTTATTATGATAAACTGACCTGCTACAATAGAATTATTCGATAGTATTATTTCATTTTTACTGTCACTGCTATACAGTGTAGTGAAATTAGTTGTGATTTTGCTTACCATTCCACGATATCTTTTGGATGAGTCTGTTACCTCTACAAATTCTCCTTCAACAAAAGGCAATTGGAGATGACGGTTCGAAACATCCTTAGTAATCCGCACATTCCCCTGGACTATTGCGTTATTTGGGACTACGTATTCTGTTCCTTCTTCCGTAATTATTTTTGTGTATATGAAGTTTATTTCCTCTACCTTGCCACGGATTTTGTCGTTAACTATATAAATCGAATCACCTATCTTCGCAGGAAAAGTCGTCAGCATTAGTCCGGCTGAAAGCATATTTCCTACTATATTAGATATCCCTATACCAACAATTATGGCTGCAACTCCGCCCCCGACGAGGATAGACTGAGGGTCTATATTCCATTGGTACATTAGCGTGACGATCGCCATCATTGATATGATAATCGCTATGAAGAATGAGATACTTGTAGATAGATGAATACCTATCCTAGGAGTCATTCTTTGAAGTAAGCGCTTTATTCCACTAATTAGAATAAACGATATGATTATTGTAGCAAGTGTCCCTGTAACTTGGACATGAAATTGCTTGATCCCAATATGTGGTTCCGCTATGCCAAAAATATATAAACCAATCCAAGTTCCGGTAACAAGTAAGAAAGCCTTCACTGTAAAAATGGCAACTTTACTCTGAATTATAGTTCGTGGATAGAACTTATTTTCATGGTCATTCCCAGCTGAAGATTGTGAGGGCATAAATAACTCGCATAGTGTAGTTGTATAAATACTTAAATCTTCGATAAATAAACAGCTGAGCTCTTTTTTTTTACATCGATAACTTAACCTAATGGTCGATGTTTGTTACAAACTTTCGTCAGAGTAATAAGTAAATTTAATACTCTATCAGACCAAAACTCTTAAACCTTGATACTGATAAAGAGAACATTCAGTCATATAAAAGAAATGATGAAACTGGGTCATATGATAATGATCTCGAGTTGTGGTATAATAATTACAGGAATACTGCTTACAACTCTATCAGGAATAGATGCATCACGACCCTTCCTTAGTCAGAATATTCTAGTCACTAATGAAATAATTAAGCCTGGAGAATCAAGAACCTCAATAGATAACCTCACTATTACAGGCCCTGTCATGTATGTCGTTATAAAATCGGATCCATCAAATATGCCTATGAATGCATTAGTTAGGGATCCGAATGGATCAGTTGTGTCTGTTTCTACTTTCAGCCAAGATCTAGTGGCCAATTTTAAACCCCTGATCACAGGAAAATACCAGCTTGTAGTAACAAATCAAGGAGCTGCAGACGTAAAAACAAACATCATACTTGGGTATCTTGCACTTTTCGGAGAGAATGAAAAACCCAACTACGGCGCTCTGGGAGGAATATTTACAGGTGCTTTGCTGCTCGTAGTAGGATGTTTCGGATTTGTAGTAGGTCTTAAATATTACATGAGAGACAAATCCTCCGGAAGTGAACAAAACATTTACATTTATTCAAGGAGAAAAATTGGAAAAATCGTAGATTACTTTAGACAGAGTCGAGGTAGATTCAAAGATTCGAATTCTGTTCCTCCTGTATATCATGACCTGACTAGAAATGACGATCAATTAGAAAGACTAGAAAAACGTAGAGAAGAACGCCTGATCCTAGAGTCTGAGTTCTTACAAAAGAAAAAAGAATTTACACTTAGTAATAGAGAAGATGATAATGGTAAGTAATAACTAATTCCAGTCATTATATCGTGCACCTTAATAATGCTAATAATGCTCTGCAGTTACCTTCGTCGCTTGGCTGTATTGTTCTAGGATACAACACTTACCAGTTCCACTATTTTTTCCCAAATCTACATAATTATCTGTATAGGATCCATTGAAAACAAAGTCAAATTAAATGGATATTTTTCTGAGGACTCGTTTGGCGGTTGCTCATCATTTCATCCACAAAACGTATGGCATTTGCTGTAGTACCTTAGAATGGTTCCATTGTAGTTACGGATGGATGACTGCATCACTAATTAGGTATCTCGCAATTTTTCCTAGTTAGCATGTTGTTAAAACTCGAAGAATCTACGCTCACTTGCCTACGTAATATATACATCCACTAATATATTTGGCTGTCTGTATAATCCCATTAGTCAACGAACGCTGAACCTAGTTCAAATATTTTTTTATACCAGAGATTTGATTTGACGATGCCACTTGCCACTAAAATGCCATCAACTCCTAGCTGGAGAGCAGTTCTCACATCGGTTTCATCTGTTATTCCAGCCCCACAAATAACCTTAGAAAATTTTGAATATTTGTGTGTTGATTTTACTGAGTCTCTTATAATTTCCGGAGATTCTTTAGATACGGCTTTTCCTGAGCCTATTAGTTCCGGAGGTTCAATAGCAATAAAATCAGGCCCTAATTTTGCCATCTCAGCAACCTCGTCAGATGTTTGAGCACAAACTACCGAAGTCATCTTTAAATGCTTTAACCGCTGGACCAAATTGCTAATACTGTTATGATCCAACCTGTGTTCGCTATGGTTAATCAACGATCCTGTCGCACCGTATGATCTTGCCAATTCAGGGATAAAGTATCCCGTAGACTGACCAATTATAGCATCATCGACATGTTGGCAGAACACCGGAATGTTAACATTCCGTGTAACAATAGCTACAGAAGGCTGAGGTGGAGCAATGATTATTTCCACTTTCAGAGCATTAGCAACCTCTTGAGCATCTAAGGCTAAACTAATTGTTTTGCCCGAAGAAATCTCGAGGTAGTTTTTAAAATTAATAATGAGCGGTCGTCTCAATCTTTTTTCGCTCTTTTGGCTTTATTGCCATGCTCAGAATTTACCTCATCTTTGAACTTCTCGTTTAGCTTGTTGATTCTCGCCTCGTATCCCTTATTGTATTCCAGTTCCTCCGGAACGAGCGTAGCTGGATGGATAAATCCCTGATTTCTCATTACCATCGCCCTTTCAGCAGCCCACATTCTTTGTAAATCCCAGTCTGCTGTACTAAAGCCGTCGTGTGGTCCAGTTAATCTACCATTGTGCATACTGAATAGTAAACAAGATACAATTGGTATAGAATAGTTCAGGCTTGCCGCGGATTTCAGTTTGACTGGCATAAGAGGCAGATGATGGCTACCTCGGGTATTGCCTGCAACAAAATGTGGATCATTAAATGCACTTCCAACTTCCTCCGTAGCCGGGAAGTCCTTCTGAGTTCTTATAATTGCTATTGGATCATCTTTGCCAACATATGTACCAGCAATGTTATGTAATCTGTCAGTGGACGCAGACACTATTTGTTCACCTTCAGAAGATATTACAGAGTGAACGACGTATCTACCAGGATACATTAAAGCTGCTTCAAG
The DNA here is from genome assembly GCA_041156085.1 of Candidatus Nitrososphaera maunauluensis. Lineage (GTDB taxonomy): Archaea > Thermoproteota > Nitrososphaeria > Nitrososphaerales > Nitrososphaeraceae > Nitrososphaera_A > Nitrososphaera_A maunauluensis. Next base: position 662 of record JBEVTH010000012.1, on the reverse strand, counting down.
TTCTGCTTTTTCGGTCCATAGTTTCAAATCTGCAACTTTTCCACTCATAACATCGAGTATTCTGAATGTTACTCCTGAGGCAAGCTTCTCATTGATGAGGAGGCCTGTATTACTTCTAGCATCGACAAATGTCCGCCATAGGGGAAAATTAAAAGCGCCAGGCTCAGTCTTGTCTGCTGTAAATATACAAAATACCTCGCTTGGACGCTCGTCCATTTCTATCTCTGCTACACCAGGACCTAGGCCTTTTATATTTCCTGAAAAAGCATCTTTAAGCAGATCTTGTCCCGCACCATATAATCCTTGTAGTTTAGCAGTCCTGGTTCCTTCAGTGAATGCGTCCCAGGCAAGCTTGTGAATTTTTTCATTCCCTGTACCCATATTATGAGTCATTATAATATGAATATCATCGCCCGTGTAACCAACATAATAGTCAGTTAACAGGCCTTCTGCACTTTTACCAACATAATTTTTTACTGTTTCAAAAAGTTCATCACTCGGACGAGTATGGCCACCTATGCCTCCGATGTCTGCCTTAATTGCGGATACAGTTGTTCGCATAACGACAATTCATAAAATGAAGTTTAAAAATATTCTGATATGAATTATGGCTCTGTTCACTTAACAAAAAAAACTATAGCTTGAAGATACTCTATCTCTTT
>JBEVTH010000011.1:0-28182 GCA_041156085.1 Candidatus Nitrososphaera maunauluensis | reverse complement strand
TTTTTGTCACATCTTTTATAGCATATTATGGCCATAAACCTCTTATGTTCATAGCCTCGACTACTCTATTTATGGCTAGCAAAGTGCTCGCTTTACGCATGTTGACGCCATATCTTTCATGTGTATCATAGATATCTGAAAAAGCTTTCGTGATGTTCTTGTCGAGTCTTTCATTTACTTCGTTTTCGCTCCAGTAATCTCTTCTGAGGTTTTGCAGCCACTCAAAATAAGAGACAGTCACACCGCCTCCATTAGCAAGGATATCCGGGATAACTAAAATCTCGTTCTTGTATAAAACCTCGTCCGCCTCAGGTGTCGTAGGGCCATTTGCAGCCTCCGCAATTATCTTTGCCGTAATTTTTCCTGCATTCTTCTTTGTTATTTGATTTTCAAGGGCTGCCGGTACCAGGATCGTACAGTCACTTTCAATTACCTCTTCATTGTTGATTGATTTTGCTGCCGCGAATCCTACTACAGAACCGGTCTTTTCCTTGTGTTTTCTTAAAGCGCCAACTTGAAGACCATTTTTATTATAAACTCCACCTCGCGAATCTGATACAGCCAATACCTTTGCTCCTTGTTCCTCGAGTAATTGCGCTGCAAATTGACCAGCATTACCAAATCCTTCTACTGCAACAGTTGCTGTTTTCATGTTAATTTTCTTCTTTTTAGCAGCCTCTCTTACTGTAAAAGATAATCCTCTGCCTGTTGCTTCATTTCTTCCTAAAGACCCTCCTATTGCAAGAGGTTTTCCTGTTATCAGCTCTGGTTGAACAAAATTTCCTTTAAGAGCAGAATATGTATCCATGATCCATGCCATTTCTTTACCACCAGTATAAACATCTGGAGCAGGAATATCAGTATGCGGGCCTATAATATCTGCAATTGCGTACGAATACCTCCTTGTCATACGTTCAATTTCGCCTTCTGACATCTCTTTGGGATTGCAGATGATGCCTCCTTTACCGCCACCATAAGGAATATCTGCGATTGCACATTTCCAGGTCATCCACATAGAAAGTGCCTTTACCTCATCAATAGTGACTTGTGGATGATATCTAATACCGCCTTTGAAAGGTCCACGGGCGTCATTATGCTGGGACCTAAAACCAGTAAAAACTCTGATTTCGCCATTGTCCATCCTAACTGGAATTGAAACAGTAAGTACTCGCTTTGGATGAGCTAAAATTTGATGCATGCCGTTGTCCAGCTTTACCAATTTTGCTGCCTCATCCAGCTGTTTTAAAGCAACATCGAATGGATTTATAGTAGTCGTACCAGTAGTCGATTCTGACATAACAGTGTGGAAAAATCGATGTATTTAAGTGTTGAAGTTGTCAGGATCTCCCTTTTAATACTCTTAAAACGATGGGATTATTAGGTAAGCTTGCAACCCCTGAGCGAAATAGCGGGAAGTTAGCCTCTCATCCTTTCAGAAATCAAAAAACGTAGTTGTGCATCAGTTTTGCCTATTGAGTCTATGCCAAGTGAGCCAGCTATTTGCTCTAGTTTCTCGCGCTCCGAGCTGACCGGGGCTGTAATCTTTGGGCCAAAAATATATGATTTCGGTTCCTCTGCTATTCTTGTTGCATTTTCCATCTCTTTTCTAAATAACTCCCGTGCCTTATCATATTCTGCTGCGGCCTTTCCCAACATTCTCGATAATTCCGGCAATTTTTTTGAACCAAATAGCAAAAACAAACCCATTAGAATTATAATTACCCATTCCGTTCCTCCTATTCCCATCTGCAATGCCAGAAACGACAAAAGATATCGTATCTAGCATAAACCAAAATTAAAGATTTCCGTTTCTCCATGTCAATTCATTTTTCATTAATTAGTACAACAGATAAATTTGTCACTAGAAGTAGTTACATTGTGATGAACATTAAACTTATCTATGTATTGCTAGACGGAATCGGAGATTTACCGCATGCGTCATTGAACAACTTAACACCACTTGATGCCGCATTTACTCCTAATATGGATGCGCTGGCTAAGAATGGATGCATGGGCCAGGTAATAAGCGTTGGAAAGGGAATTGCACCACAATCAGATATTGCCGTATTTAATATGCTTGGATACAATTTCAAAGATGAAAGCTATGTCGGCAGAGGAGTAATAGAATCGATTGGATCCAATATTGATTTTCATGATGGAGATCTCGCATTAAGAGGTAACTTTGCAACTGTCGATAGTGGTTTACAATTGGTCGACAGAAGAGCAGGTAGGATCATTAGCAGCGAGGAATCTCGAGCGGTTTGCAAGACTTTAAGCGAGAAAATTAGATTTACCGATAAAGATGCATCGGTCGTTATCGAACCTACGGTAGGCCATCGTGTCACCATTAGATTCAGACACAATCGCATAAAACTATCTGACAAGATTACAAACACGGATCCGGCCTACGACAAAGTGAATGGTGTGGGAGTAGCAAAACCAACTGTAAACGATATGAACATTGAGAAATCAAAAGCACAGGAAAATACCGAAGGGTCTGAAATCGCTGCTAGGCTAGTTAATGAATTCACAGAACAGTCTATTATATGGTTAAAAGAACATCCCGTAAACACTGCACGTATAGACGCAGGAAAAAAGCCTATGAATGCAATTCTTCTTCGCGACGCGGGGAATAGGTATCCGATTGTAACACCAATTTCAGAAAAGTACGGCACACGAGTGGCGTGCCTTGTAGACATGCCCGTAGAAGTGGGAATTTCTAAGGTACTAGGAATGAATGCATTTGATGCTGGTGATATAAACGACTATGAGAAGAAGGGAACAATTGCAGCCAAACTTATCGAAAAATTTGATATTTTATACGTTCATATCAAAGGTCCAGACGAATTTGGACATGACGGGGACGCGACCGGCAAAAAGAAGAACATAGAGGAGATAGACAAACGTTTCTTTGGAAATCTTACAACTAACTTAAGGGTCATTGACCCTACAATCGTGATTTCAGGCGATCATTCTACGCCTTGCAATCTGAAAGGCCATAGTGATGATCCTGTTCCTTTGTTAGTATCCGGAAATAAAGCCTATAAGGATAATAGCGCTAGATTCACAGAATATTATGCTTCGAAAGGCAATTTGGGCCTACTTATGGGAGCTGACGTATTAACAACAGCCATGAATTCTATTTTCAAATAGATCAAATGTTAATGCAAACACAAATTATGTATTGAATTGAATACAAGCATGTATATTTATTACCAAATTGTGTGTAATTTAGGCTTCTTAAGGACATATTTAAATATACAATCTCGCTTTGATTTTATTGTCAATATGCAGATTGTGTTCTTAGTATTTTCCCTATTGAATTCACAAAGGAGGCCAAATTTCACATGAGGACAAAATTTGGCTTCACCCAAGGTCTTAATGTTGCAAGGTTGGGACTAGATGAAACCCAAGTGATAACAGCCTGTCAAATTGCTGATAGAATGGATTATGACTCCATCTGGGCTATGGATCATTCGAACGTTCCACAATGGAAAAATGCTATAGTGAACGATGCGTGGATTATGCTAGCTGCGATCGGAGCACTTACCCAGAATGTCGAGGTAGGCACTTGTGTTACTGACGCCATAAGAAGACATCCATCAGCTATAGCACTCTCTACCATTACACTAGATAGGGTTACAAAAGGCAGGGGGATGCTAGGAATAGGAGCTGGCGAAGCACAGAATGTTGTTGATTTCGGAATTGAATTTAGTAAACCTGTAGCAAAATTCAAAGAACAATTAGAAGTGATACACAAGCTTTTTGAATCCGGTGTTGATAAGCATGTTAGTTACAGTGGTGAATATTATAAACTAAATGATGCAAGTCTCCAGACTAAAAGCATACGTAAACCTAGACCGCCTATATACATAGCTGCAGGCGCTCCAAAAACACTTGAGTTATGTGCACGATATGGTGATGGTTGGATTCCCATTGGTTATACACCTGAATTGTTCAGAAATCATGCTAATGTTATAAAAGAGAATGCCAAAAAGATTGGTAGAGATATTTCAGGATTTCAGTTTGCTAATGATGTTGATATTTACTTCTCTGAAGATGGGGAAGAAGCATGGAATAAAATGAAGAATGCAGTGAAAGTTAGCCTATACAAACCTGAACTTTTGAAAGTCCATAATATTTTACAAGATTCAGAATTTGATTTTCGTAGATACTTTACAGAATACGCAATGAACAAACCTGAACTTATGGAGCAAATGAAAAGGGCAGCACTGAAAATACCTGATAGCGTTGCGAGAACAGCCATTGGAGTAGGTAAACCCGACGATGTAATTCAAATGTTAGAACGATTCATTCAAGCTGGCACAAATCATTTCATTATACGTTTTTGGGGAGAAGGTTACTTTAAGAACATTGAAATCTTCGGTAACAAAGTTATACCTTACTTCAGGGATCAGGAAAAAAAATGATCGAGTCGTAAGATGTGGGAATTATCAGTGAAGGAAGTAGAGATCGGTTTTTGAGTTAGTCGTTTTTGGGTTTGTCTTTTTTCATTTACATCACAAAGAGGCTCTGCGTCAAAACCCATTTTTCTAAGTGATGCAGCAAAATCGGTCGAGAATCCATGAAATGTAAAGATCTTTTTTGGATTACATGTCCTTACCACTTTAACAAGCTCAGAATAATCACAATGGTCACTCATCGGCATCGTATAATCCAAACCCATCATAAACTTGTACCGTCTATTAATAGCCCATCCACTAAAGCCTATGGTTACTGCTCCGTATTTTTGTTTCATCAGTTTTATATAATTACTCCTAGCTGCATTTAGTGGTGCGATCATGAGCCATGGTCGATTCTTCATTAGTAATCCCTTTTTTTCAGCTATGGAAGCTGTAATCATATGCTTTAACGGTACACCTAAGTCGATATAGACAGAGTTCATCTTATCAATGGAGTCATGAATGTAAATAGGATCCCAGTGCCCAAAAAGTGCTGACAAAAGTTGAGCCTTTCCTAGAGGGTAGCCCATCAAGAGGACGGGAACACCTAGGTTGTACATTTCGGAGATTATCCTATTAGTTTTATCAATGATGTCTGCTACCTTGGGGAACATATACTCAGGGCGACCGAATGTCGATTCTATTATTAAGATATCGGCAGGCGGAATATAAGCTGGTTTCATAAATGCTCTTTCTCTAATTGAAATGTCTCCAGTGTAATACAAATCATCCTCTATAAGCAATCCTCTCGAACCTAATATATGTCCGGTATCAATGAGCTGAAATCCGTCACAATCCTCAGTAGCATCATCTATTCTGTATCCTCTCGTTTGAGCTATAAGTGAAGTTGCTTTTGAGACGAGAGTCTTATTGTTGATATTACCTTTGGATGTTTTCTTACACAAATGATCCGTATGTGCATGAGAAACGAAAGTCCAGTCACAATGATGATTGGATCTGCTAGGATCAAGGGAAATCATCCTACCGTTGTTGTCAACAATAATTCCAGATTTGGAAAACCTAACATGGACTGTCACTTCGTTATCTGTATCTGTAAATACGACTCGTATTTGAACATTAATTTCAATATTGAATTACAAAGTGTTTGCTAGCATATTAAAGAAAATGGTGTTGTGATGATCCCTCAAACACGTTCAGAAAATATTGTTTTTAGATCTGATTGATTATTTCTTAGCCTCACTTGATGTTTCCTTATTTTATAAAATGGCCGATTGATGATATAGATCGAGACATTAGTGAGCTTTTCAAAATCCTACCATTTCAGCCAAGCTACAAGCTACAATTAGTGCTATAGATAATTTTAAGAACAATTTGTCTATAGAATGAACTGTCTTTGATAAACCTTGGGGTGCTAATTTCAGGTAGAGGAAGTAACATGAAAGCTATATTGTCAGAAATAAAAGCAGGTAAAATTAAGAATGTTAGACCCTCAGTAGTCATTTCAAATAATCCTGATGCCTCAGGGTTGAGAGTTGCATCTGAAACATTTAGAATTCCTATCAAAGTAGTGCTAAGTAACGCTACCAAAGGTTGGGATTACGATCAACGGATCGTTTCAGTCTTAAATGAGCACGAAGTTACTCCTAAGTCTGGATTGGTTTGTTTAGCAGGGTTTATGCGTATTATTAGTCCTGAATTTGTAAGGCTTTACAAGCACAGAATTATGAATATTCATCCTGGACTTCTTCCATCGTTTCCTGGACTTCATGCCCAAAAACAGGCGATAGAATACGGTGTAAAAGTAGCCGGATGCACAGTCCATTTTGTAGATGAAGGTGTTGATTCTGGACCGATAATATTACAAAAAGCTGTAGGTGTATTAGACTCGGATACCGAAGAAACTCTTTCTTCAAGAATTCTGAGAGAGGAGCATAAACTGTATCCTCTAAGTGTGAAATTGTTTGTCGAGGGTAAAATTGAGGTTAAGGGACGTAAAGTGTTCATTAAAAATTAATGCCAACCCAACGATGACCACTCAAAGGCTGAATGATATGCGTAAATGCTAAAACAAAAAATAGGACATGATATACTTATGTTGAGAGTTGACAGGACGTATAATGGATGGTCAGGTAGTGGCTACCTATGTAAGATCTCAACTGAAAAAAGCCGTAGATAATCTGAAGGTCGTTGGACCAATACCATGTCTGGCCACAGTTCTAGTTGGCGAAGACCCTGCTTCAGCTTCCTACATTAAAAATAAACAGAAAGCAGCTACTGAAGTTGGAATTATTACAAGTGACCATAGGTTATCTTCAAATTTAACCCAGAAAGATCTGCTAGACCTTATTTATCGGTTAAACCAAGACAGTTCAGTCCATGGAATTCTAGTCCAACTTCCTCTTCCTAAAAATATTGATGAATTTACAATCGTCAATGCGATCAATCCAGCAAAAGATGTCGACGGTTTGACTCCTTTTAACGCTGGCATGTTACTAAATGGCAAGGCGATTATCAAACCCTGTACTCCATCCGGCATTATGGAACTGCTAGACTTTTACAAGGTTGACGTCAATACGATGGATGCTGTAATAGTAAATCGCAGCAACTTAGTTGGGAAGCCTCTTGCACTGCTTTTGCTAGAGAGAAATGCTACTGTCACTATCTGTCACTCCCTAACAAAAGATCTCAACTACAAACTAAGGAGTGCTGACTTGGTTATAACTGCGGTGGGAAATCGTGAAAATTTCATGCTCACATCAGAAATGGTAAGAAACGGCGCAGTGGTCATAGATGTGGGAATTACAAGGATTAGTGGAAAATTAAAAGGCGACGTGGATTTTGGGTCTGTGAAAGAAAAGGTATCTTGGATCACTCCTGTGCCCGGCGGTGTAGGACCTATGACGGTATGTATGCTATTGAAGAATACTCTTTCGGCGGCCTTGTCATTTAACACTGGGATGAATCAGTAGCTGTTCTCTGATTTAGAATCTGTTAAAAATATAATCCGTAAACGAATACTTAAAAGACGTAATGCATTGTCCAAAGCTGAGATCCATAGAAGAAGCAAATTGATTCAGAATCGCATTATTAATTCATCTGAATTTAAGGCTGCAAAGGTTATAGCCGCCTACTATACATTTAGATCCGAAGTTCGAACAGAATATATAGTGAAAACTGCTTTGAAAAATGATAAAATTTTAGCATTACCAAAAACAGAGGGAGACCATATTGTGTTTTATCAAATTTCTGACATAGGGAGAAAAAAATTAACTAAAGGTAAATTCGGAATTGTTGAGCCTCCAGCCTCATCTAATAGTGTGAAAAATATAGATCTACTAATTGTGCCGGGGCTTGCTTTTGATAGCAATGGATATCGTCTTGGTTATGGCAAAGGCTATTACGACAAATTCATTGAAAAAAACAAATGTGGTTTCTCGATAGGTCTAGCTTTTCAATTTCAACTTTTGAACTTTGAACTCCCTCATTCTGATATTGATCGGAAGCTCAGCGCTATTGCTACAGAAAAAAAGATGCTGGTTTTCGAACATTTGAATGCTTCATAGCAATATCCGTTCTATAATAATAATCGTTTTTCCCCCATGATATTCCATGCACAGTAGAGTACGCGTTATTTCTCGCCTCTGCAAGGCTATCCCCTAGCGCTGTTATTCCCAAGACTCTTCCTCCGTTAGTTCTGATGGTATTTTCCGTGTCCAATTTCGTATCCGCATGAAAAACCGTTACGTCGGGGCCAAAGTCAGAATCAAGTCCTTTAATTACATATCCTACGGAATATCTTCCTGGATAACCACGAGACGCCATAACTACGCATACAGCAAATTGATTTTTCCATTTCACAGGAGGTAGGGAATCTAATTCGTCGCTAGCAACTGATTGTAGGTATTCAAATAGATCGGATTGCATTCTCATTAGAATAGGTTGACATTCAGGGTCTCCCATTCTTACATTAAATTCCAAAACATATGGTTTCCGAGTTTGTTGTTCAATCATTATACCTCCATACAGGAAACCCTTGAATGGACTACCGTGTTCTTTCATTCCTTTGACTGCGGGTTCCATTATTTGGTTCATTATTTTATCATAAAGGTCGTTATCCATAACGGGTGCGGGTGAATAGCTGCCCATCCCCCCCGTATTTGGACCCTTGTCATTATCAAATATGCGTTTATGGTCTTGACTTGAAGCGAGGGGAATAATTGTTTTGCCATCGGAAAATACAATGAATGAGCATTCTTCACCAAATAGTTGCTCTTCAATAACTATCTTGCTACTAGCATTACCAAATTCTCTTTTTACCATTAACCTGTCTATTGCGCCTAAGACCTCATCAAGATTATTGCATATAATTACTCCCTTACCAAAAGCTAAACCGTCCGCCTTGACTACTAGTTTAGTCTCTTGTTTGACCGCGTAATCTTTAGCTTCTTCTGGATCTGAGAAAGCTCGGAAAGAGGCTGTAGGAATATCATTTTTCTTCATAAACTGTTTTGTAAATTCTTTGCTGGATTCTAATCGCGCGGCTTTTTTTGTCGGTCCAAAAATTTTGAGTCCTTCTTCAACAAACGAGTCAACTATGCCACTAGCCAAAGGAGTCTCAGGTCCGACAATTGTAAAACATTGATTTTGTTTTGCAAATGCCGTCAGTTTGTGGATTTCTGTTGGTTGAATATCAACGTTTTCTGAGGTTCCCCCGTTACCCGGTGCAAAGTAAACTTTTTTCACGTGTTTACTTTGTAGAATTTTCCATCCCAGGGCGTGTTCTCTACCTCCGGAGCCTATGATTAGAACATTATTTTTTGCCATAATACAAAATAATTTTATATTTTGTCATAATATTAAATTAGTTGAACTAGGAAGGTTCTCTAGCTTTCTTCTAGTCCCCTTTTATGTGATATAAGTAATGGACTTATATGGAGACGGAGCGCATGCAGCATGCAAAAAGAGGATTAGCTTCAGCAAGTGAAGAAACAAGATTGAGAGTGGCAAGAAAAGGAGGCGTTTCACCACATCACGTCAGGGGTCTGGCGGCAGCAAACAACGAAACTAGATCAAGAGTGGCAAAAGCTGGGGGTGAAGCGAGAGCTCAAGATAAGGAGGGACTCAGAGACGCAGGAAGAAAAGGCGGCGAGTCAGTAAAAGCGGAATATGGTATCGAATTTTATCAATCAATAGGGGAAAAAGGCGGCGGGATAGTAAAGGAAAAATACGGATTAGATTTTTATCGAGAAATAGGGGAAAAAGGCGGCGGGATAGTAAAGGAAAAATATGGCACCAAGTTCTATAGTGAAATTGGAAAGCGTGGTGGCGAAACAGTAAAACAAGAGCGTGGACCAGAATTCTATAGCGTAATAGGTCGAAAAGGCGGCGAGGCAAAAACAGGAGAAACTACCACCGAAGATGTTTCAGCTGCAAAGTAACTTCGTTGCATTATCACTTAATAATGCACTAACAAATCCGACGTATTCAGAATCATCAAATATTATAGACACAAATTCATTTTTGGCTTTTGCCTGCTGAACACTCTTCAGGTGATAACAAGTTCCAGAGTTTGAAAGTGTTTTATAATAATAATTCTTACAAGAGCAAAATTCCAAGTCCAAATCTGTCCAGTGTTCATTATCCTTTCCTACCACTGTCCAAAGCTTCCTGCCGCTTGGTTCAAAAATATGAAGTTTTACTGCACCCGAATTTACTTTTGTTTCGATACGATTCACAGCTACATCTTCATCTTTGTATATTTAAATCTTATATATAGATAGATATATATACATAAAAAAGCAAAATATATTTGATATTATGGACTCGCGAAGACATTTATTTTTCGGTATTTACGTATTCTCTACCGTGATTAATGTTCGTCCCCTCCATCCCCAACCAGTTCTCCTTCTAGAAGAGATATGGAACGGAAAAGGACGTAAATATATTGCCATATCTGACCTGCATATTGGTTTGGAATCTGCACTATATACGAAAGGGATCATAATGGATTCAAGCCTATTAGTTAAAGAAATGCTCGAAGATATCTCTAATATCATTAAGTTTCATCAAATTGATGGCCTAGTATTACTTGGAGATTTAAAAAATACAATTGGATCCATAAGCAAGCAGGAGTGGGACTGGATCCCACATTTTTTCAGTTCACTTTCTGATTGTGTAGATGTATACTTGGTTCCCGGCAATCATGATGGCAATATTAGGTTTTTGGTTCCTCATAGCGTCAATATTCTCAGTAGTAGCGGGATGATTCTTGATGAGGACACGTTATTGATTCATGGCCACACAATGCCATCAAGTATTAGATCATCTATAAGAAGGATCGTAATGGGTCATATTCACCCAATTTTCCAAAAGTCTAGCAACGTTATTAGTGGACAACGAGTGTGGATATATCTTAAAGTAAAAAGGGAAAAAATGTTTCTAGGAACGAAGGGGAATCTTGATATTATAGTTATCCCCACTTTTAATAAATATCTGTTTGCAATGCCTGAGCGACGTCCGAGAAAATCTATTTCTCCATTAATTAAAAAAGCTTTAAAGGATAATGCTATACAACAGGCAATGATTGTAACACTTGATGGATCAATTGTCGGAGATACAACAGCTACGTTAGAAAGTATGATCTGAAAAATATTCTTTTACAGAATGCAATATTAACTGATATATATGAAAAATTGACACTTTTATATGGCAAGACGTTAATCTAATTTTGCTGGTATAGAAAAGAGATTTAGAAGGATTTAGATTTCACTTGCACTCCTGTTAAGATTTCTGTAACAACGGAATATCGAGATAAAGTTGATAGAACTGAATTAGATTGTCGAATTATAAATATTGGGCTAGAAGAGTGTGTCATAAGAGAAAAAATATCCATATTTCCATAAAAATTATCATTAAGCAAATTGCCCTGTCTATAGAGACTTCCTAATAGCAATGTTGCTTGGTGCAGTAGTGGTTATACGAATAATGGAACAAGCACACGAACTTACAGCTTCCAGGGTCTGGATGAAGTAAAAGTAATAGAATCTCCGTGAGGCCAAAAATATCTTATCCTAAAAATTAACATAACTTCTGAGTGGGCTTAGTGTGGGAATATTTGTCCTTAACCATTCAAGGGTTTTAGTAAAAGAGGAGGCCGCTTCCATTGTAGTAAGGACAGGAATACCCATCTCTACAGCCTTTCTCCTAATCAAGTATTCATCGTACAACATTCCAACGTATTTTTCGATTGTAGCCGTAGACGGAATATTAATAATAAAATCGATTTTGTGTTCCAAAAGTAAATCCGAAATATTGGGTTTACGGTTAGGTTCACTAATCTTATAAACTTGCTTAATGTTAGCAAAATTATTTTTCAGCATGAATTCTGCTGTATGTTCTGTTGCCATAATATTATATCCCATCGAAGAAATCAATGAAATAAGTGGTAACAATCTCTCTTTGTTTTTTTGGCCTCCAATTGTAATTAAAGCTGAACCCGATAATGGAAGTGAGTAGCCTGCAGCAATATACGCTTTAGATAATGCATCATAAAAACTAGTCCCAAAACATGCAACCTCACCTGTTGATTGCATTTCCACGCTAAGAAGTATATCTGCTCCTTCAAGTTGCATAAACGAAAATTGAGGAACTTTAATTCCAAATCCAGTACTCTTTAGCCATAAATCCTTCGCTATTGCGGGTAGCGGATTATCTGTCATACTTCTTGCTGCAAGTTTTATCAAGTTTATTCCGACAAACTTCGAAACAAATGGCATAGATCTGGACGCTCTGACATTAGCTTCAATGACTGACACTTCATCGTCCTTTACAAGATATTGTATATTGAAAGGTCCTTTAATATCCAGGGCTTTTCCGATCTTGATGGAGTAGTCTAGAATAGTTTCAATAGTTTTTCTATCAAGTCTCCAGGGAGGAATACACATAATAGCATCGCCAGAATGGATACCCGCATTATCAATGTGTTCAATAAGAGAACCAATTATTACCTCATTCTCTGATGCTACTGCATCAACTTCCACTTCCGCTGCCTCCTGCAAGAATTTACTTATTACTACGGGGTGATCTGGACTAACATTTGTTGCATCTGTCAAGAACTGTTCTAGTTGCTGTTCGCCCCAAACTACCTTCATCGCTGCACCGCTTAGAACATATGACGGTCTGACGAGTACAGGAAATCCTACTTTGTCTGCGAATTCTTTAACTTCTGATATGTTGGTAAATTTTTTCCAAGCCGGTTGTTTGATCCGTAACGAATCCAATAACTGCCCAAATTTTACTCTATCTTCTGCTCCATCTACATCCTCGCTACTGGTGCCGATAATGTTAACTCCCATTTTGGCAAGTTTTGGAGTTAGATTATTTGCTGTCTGTCCCCCCACACAAGTTACGACCCCAGTTGACTTCTCTTTTTCATAAATATCCATGACCCTTTCGAAGGTTAATTCTTCAAAATATAACCTTTCAGGGATGTCATAGTCCGTGGAAACTGTTTCAGGATTACAGTTGATTATGGAAACATCCTTAATTCCATTTTCTTTCAATCCCCATACCATATTGACAGTTCCCCAATCAAATTCTACACTACTGCCAATTCTGTATGGTCCGGCTCCAAGGACGACTACACCTTTTTCATCCTTTCGTTCAACAATATCATCAGTCTGACCACCATACGTCAGGTATAGATAGTTTGTTCTTGCTGGCCATTCAGCGGCCAGCGTATCAATTTGTTTAACAACCGGCGTTATTCCAAACTTTTTCCTCAAACTTCTTATTTTGAGCTCGTCAATTCCAAGACATATCCCAATCTGTTTATCCGAAAATCCAATCCTCTTTGCTTCTCTAATTACATCTTCATCAAGGTTTGATTTTCGTATTTTGTTCTCCATATCAACTATATTCTTTATTCGTGTCAAGAACCATGGATCGATCGCAGACAGCTCGTTTATTGCTTTGATAGACATTCCGGCCTGAATCGCCTTTACGACCGTGAAGATTATTTCATCGTTTGGATGCAATAATGCCTGTTCGATAGTTTCGATATCTTCATTGTCTGTCTTTACATTACTACTCTCCTTATCATTATTTGCTACCAATCCATACTTGCCAATTTCGCACATCCTAATCGCCTTTTGCACAACTTCTTCGAAATTCCTGCCTATCGCCATGACTTCTCCTACGGATTTCATAGTACTACCTAATTTCCGTTTCACAAGTTCAAATTTCCTAAAGTCCCACCTAGGCATTTTTAGAACAATATAGTCTAACGATGGTTCAAAATTTGCTGTAGTGACCTTGGTAATTCGATTGATCAATTCTGGAAGCGAGTAACCAAGACCTATCTTTGCTGCCATGTATGCCAGTGGATACCCTGTAGCCTTACTGGCAAGTGCGGATGATCTTGAGAGTCTAGCATTGATCTCAATGGCGCAATATTCTTCTGACATTGGATCTAAGCCGAACTGAATGTTGCATTCTCCAATGATATTACAATATTCAGTACCGCGTAATGCCGCTGAGCGCAACATATGATACTCAAAATTATTCAACGTTTGGGACGGGGCAACTACTATATTATCACCGGTATGGACGCGCATACCAAGAACATTTTCCATGTTACAAACAGTGACACCATTTCCTCTATGATCACGCATTACTTCATATTCAATTTGCTTCCAATGGCCAACATATCTCTCGATCAACACCTGGTGAACTATACTAAGCGAAATACCTCTTTGAACAATTTCTTGCAATTCATATTCATTGTAAGCAACACCACCTCCTCTTCCTCCAAGACTATATGCTACTCTTACAATAACAGGGTATCCTATCTCTTTGGCGATCTCCAAAGATTCCGTCAATGAGTATGCAGGAGCACTTTGCAACACAGGTATACTACTTTTTTTCATGGCTTCTTTGAATTGTAGCCTATCTTCTGTCATCTCTATTCCACTGATTTGGGTGCCTAGAACTCGGATTCCATATTTTTCTAACATTCCACATTTGTGCAATGCTACACCGCAGTTGAGGGCAGTTTGTCCCCCAAAAGATAACATGATCGAATCTGGTCTTTCAGCTTCAATTATTTTTTCGACGTAGCTAGAGTTAATAGGCAGAAGATACACTCTATCTGCAAACGTAGTATCTGTTTGTATTGTTGCAATATTTGGATTTATTAGAACGCTCTTGATTCCGTCTTCATTAAGCGCTTTTAGGCATTGTGAACCGGAGTAGTCAAAATTGCGGTCACATTAGTGACTCTCGCCTGCTTCCCCGATTTTGATTGCCCCGCTTCCGAGAACAAGAACGTTTTTTACTGTTTCGTACTTTGGCAATTTTCCTCCTTTCTTTTGTTTTGTTCGATAGAATTTGTACTTCTTGGTTTTAATATTCTATTATCTTCTACTAATTCTTTCAATTTATCGAAAACAAACATACAATCATATGGACCTGGAGACGCTTCGGGGTGAAATTGTACTGCGATAATTGGTTTTGATTTATGTTCTATCCCTTCTATTGTCCCATCATCTGCATTTGAGAACCATACTTTAAAATCGGTCTTATCTAGGCTCCTTGGATCAATTCCATAGCCATGATTCTGGCTCGTAATGTAAGCTCTATTATCTTGCAAATTGATGCATGGTTTGTTTTGACCACGATGTCCAAATTTTAGCTTATAAGTTTCTGCACCTCCTGCCAAGGCTAGGATCTGGTTCCCTAGGCAGATACCCAATGTTGGAATAGAGGTTCGGATCAATTCTGAAGCAGTTTCGATAGCAGCGTTACATATCTTCGGGTCTCCTGGGCCGTTGCTGATTACAACGCCTTTTGGTCTATAAGACATTATTGTTTCATAGCAAGCATTCCAGCTAACGCAGACTACTCTATACCCCATTCTGAGAATATTACGGATAATACTATATTTTGTTCCAGTATCTAGCAATACAATACAGTCTTTATTTTCATCTCCATACTCACGAGGATCAGTTAAAGACACCGCTGGAAGAAAGTTCTGGCTGCCATATGTTTCCCTTTTTAAGAGCTTTGACATATTAATTTCCTCAATTGGACTTTGTGAAACTGACATCGCACCCATCATTACTCCACTAATTCTCAGCTTTTTTGTGAGCTCTCGTGTGTCAATCCCATAAATTCCTGGTATTTTCTCTTCATTTAGCCACTCGTCAAGGGTTTTAATACAGTTCCAGTGGCTTGCGATACTAGACAACTCGTGAATTAATAAACCTCTAACCTGAATTTTATCAGATTCAAAATATTTTGGTAATCCGTATTCATCTTTAATATCAATGCTAGGGATCCCGTAATTGCCTACCAATGGATATGTCATGCACAGTATCTGACCATAATAAGAAGGGTCGGTAAGGGCTTCCGTATAACCCACCATGCCTGTATTAAACACTACTTCTCCTGCGACTTCATTAGGATGTCCGAATCCAATGCCAGTGAAAGTACTCCCATCTTCTAGCATTAATTTAGCATTATATCCACTATAGCGTCGTTCAAGTGTCGGAATTTTTGACCCTCTCCATATGTTTTGTATTACAAATTTAAGTTTTGTTATATACAAATTATTATTATTCCACGTACATCAAACGCGATTTGTCTACAGTTGCCAGAATTGATACACTGATTAACCAACGTTTTTTTATATACACATTTTTGAATTGCCTTAAGAGGAGACCCTGCCTCTTCCTTGGAACACACGCAATTAAAAATAAATAGATATAATTTTCGTTTGTTATTACAGCAGTATGTCAAACCTGACAAACTTGTCAACAATAATTTTACACGTAATAAATAAAGGTAGGAAGATAGCAAGTCAAGTAAGGAATGACAGCTGAATTAAAGGTACACCCCTCCTTTTTTCGAGAATTTGCAACTAAAACGTGGGTTTCTCCAAATGAAATAGTGAAAGAGCTAATAGAGAACGCCTTTGATGAAGATGCTACACAGGTCATTATCACAACTCTAAAAGATGGATCTGTAATCATAGAAGACAACGCTGGAATGGATCAGAGCAGTATGGAAAAATTCTTGCTATTGGGATCGCCTCATAAAAGCCAGGATCCGATTTCACCAAAATTAAAAAGGATTAGAACAGGAAGATACGGCACCGGTCGATTGTCGTTTCTTACTTCCTTCGAAAAAATGAAGTTAAGAACAACACGAGATAACTTTAATTTGTCTATTCTAATCGATGGCAATACGTTGGATAATCTTTTTTCTGGCAATGCCAAATTAGAAACTCTGAACGAACCACCTCTTAGTCGAAATGGAACCGAGTTGACTTTGATAGGTTCTAAAGTAATCATGGATAATTTCAGATTATCAAAAGAGATTCGAAGATTGGCGATTTTGAGACATCCAATGTTCGAAGTATTTATCAAAAGTCCTGATCGTTTTATAGAATGGGATTTTAATGGTGCCCAGCCTATAAGAGCCCCGGATATTCAAGGTCATCGAATAGCTGTGAACCTTTACAATGGCCAGATAATCGGTGAAATAGTAATAGCAAGACGTCCGCTGTCAGAAGATGAGAAGGGAATTGCAGTCATGGTTGGAAACCATGTTGTAACGCGTAGCAACTTTGGGTTTGATACTAAATTCAATAGGGTAACCGGATATGTTAGATGTGACGCGCTGACATCGCGGTTTGCAGATAAATCTGCTTTGATCGAAGACGAAGAATTCACAAAATTCAATCAAAAAATGAAGGAGTTTATAGTTGATACTGTTCTTCCGGGCTTAACACAATATGAAGATGTGTTGATCACAAGAGAAGAATCCAAGATATACAGGGAAATCGACAAGGTCCTTGGACAGGCAATTGTTGATGATCTTGAGACCAAAGAGGAGGTACAAGGCTATGAGATGGTTGATATAAAAGAAGTTGTTGTTAAGTCAGAAGATTCCGGCACACCTCATATTAGAAAGGACCAAGAGACAGATTCTAATGCTATCATACCCTCGCAATATGAAAACAAGGACAGTATGAACAATAGTCTATCAAGTCCCGAGCAAATCAAAAACATTGAACAGATGGAGATTTCTTATCAAAATAAAGACTCCGACTTAGTAAGAGTAATTGGTGAAGAACAACAACTAACAGAAAAAGCTGAATTCACAACACAACTAACAGAGAAGCTTCCCACGCAGGCAGCACAATTAAATCTCCTCGAAAAACAGACCGATCGAACCTTAGTAAAGGTCAGAAAACCTATTATTAAAAAGACATTTGCACTAAAAAAAATCGGTTATAAGGTAGTCCCGTATGAAGATGAATCAGATTTTAGGTACAGTTTTACAAATGAAAATGTAGTATTCGTAAATAAAGCAAATTCTACTTATCGTGCAGAAGCTGCAAGAGGAGATGAGTTTTTGCTAAGACATATAATTGGCATTGTTGCTGAGGTTATAGCTGAGACGAAACATCCAGAAGCAAAAGATGCATTAGAGTTCCAAAATAGACTTGTTTCTGAAGCAATAAGGATCCATGACTATTCAGTAATAAGAAAATAACGCGTCTTTGCATTGTAGGATAGGTCCCATACGCATCAGAATAAAAAAGCTTACTACAATTTAAAAATAGAAACGACTAAATCTGACTAGCATAGGATATATGCTGAAAATATATGGCGTTTCAATTTATGCCCGGTGCAACGGCTGTAGGAATTTCTTACGAGAATGGAGTCGTCTTAGCATCAGAAAAACGCGTTTCCTACGGTAACTTTGTGGTAAACAAGAATACAAAGAAAACGTTTTCTGTAACCGATCAGGTGGGTGCAGCATGTGCTGGGATGGTAGCTGATATGCAGGTTCTAGTCAGACAAGTGGGTGCCCTAGCCAAGATCAGAAAACTCGAGACTAGACGAAATGTTGCCCCAAATTCTATTGCAAAGTTAATGTCGGTTATCATGTTTGAAAGAAGGTTCTTTCCATTGCTAACACAGGTCATTGTAGGGGGTATTGAGATCAAACCGGAAATCTACACATTAGATCCGTTGGGGTCTGTGCTTCCTGATAAATACGCTTCGGTGGGAACAGGTGCTGAAATGGCACTTGGTATCCTGGATGCTGAATATATACCCAATATGGCTGAAGAAAAAGCTAGAGAGCTAGCAGTTAAGGCAATCAAGTCATCGATACAAAGAGATTCATCAAGTGGTGATGGTATAGATTTGTTGTTGATAACAACAAAGGGTGTGCGTGAAGAATCATTAAAAGTTTAGCCCGCGTATATCTTCTCTTAACAAACTAATTTTTTATGATTGAAGGTCATAAATTGTCAATGTATTTATGTGCTTATTGTAATTACTTGATATATGAAACATCGCAAAAAAGAATACTCTTCATCAAGACAGCAAAATGTTAACATATTTGGAGATACCACCTCGATGCTGGGCAAAGATATCCTTACTTTAACGTTTAATGTAGACGTAGCGAATTATTTGAATTTTGAACATAATGAATCACTGAGTTATGAAATAGTTAAGAATCAATTAATCATAAAGAAGAAAGAAAGTGATATTATTTAATAGTTCGCATTCAAATTATTGGGTTATTGTATTTTTATGAGAATTTACAATTTGTAAATTCTAAAAAAGTAAACCTATAATCCTAGATGAGCCAAAGGTTAGAAAAAACTGTTTGCACTCTTTGTAGAAAAAGATATTACAATGTACCTAAAATAAATCAGAATATGATGATTATATGATTGGAGCAGTTATTGACTAACCAGAATTGCTATGCTAGAATAATTCTTTTGAATCGAAAGGTTGATCACAGGTAGAATTGTAAACCAATAAATGAAATGGAAGAGATTCAACCATGTTGTCCAAATATCAAAATGAAAATTGTATTGAAGTTTGTGACCTGAGAAAACAATTCAGCAAGGATAACGCTTATGTCGTTGATGGTATTACGTTTAATGTTAAATATGGAACAGTATTCGGATTTCTTGGTCCAAATGGTGCTGGCAAAACTACAACTCTGAAAATTCTTACTACCCTTCTCACTCCGTCATCTGGAAGTATTCACATTTTTAGCAAAGACCTTGTGAAACATCAATCAGAAGTTAAAAAACGAATCGGAGTAGTATCCCAAAATCCTAGTTTTGAAGCAAATTTGACTGTAGAACGAGCGCTTGATCTGTATGGTATGTTATGGGGTCTAGGTGATAAGAAAGTCAGAAAACAGAAGGTGGATCAAATCTTGAATACATTTGACTTAGAAGATATCAGAAATGCCAAAAATGATGATCTCTCTATTGGGCAAAGAAGAAGAGTTCAAGTTGCAAGGGAGTTTATACATGAGATGGATTTGCTTTTTCTTGACGAACCAACTGTCGGGTTAGATCCTTCTGCACGTCGATTACTTTTGGATTACATCAAACTACATGTTAAAGCCGGTCTTACAGTTTTCTTTACTACACATATAATGGAAGAGGCAGAATATCTATGTGATGAAATTGCCATTATAGACAAAGGGAAAATTATAGCTTTCGATACACCAACTGGACTAAAAGAGAAATATGGAAGAGGTGCTAAGACTATCGAACTCATTTTTAAAGATGTACTGGACGAATCCTTTGTTAAGCTGCTTGATACTACTATCGGTAAAGAAAACAGTAATACTAATTTGCGTATTGATGCTAAGGGAACCAACACGGTCTCGATTTCAGTTAATAATCCAATGCAAATCATCTCGGAGATATTACAACTTGTTGAT
This sequence comes from Candidatus Nitrososphaera maunauluensis, assembly GCA_041156085.1. GTDB lineage: Archaea > Thermoproteota > Nitrososphaeria > Nitrososphaerales > Nitrososphaeraceae > Nitrososphaera_A > Nitrososphaera_A maunauluensis. Next base: position 7,993 of record JBEVTH010000011.1, on the reverse strand, counting down.
AAGAATGGTTTACAATTAGAAAGCATATCTATAAATTCGCCATCATTAGAAGAAGTTTTTCTATCTATAGTTAATAACGGAATAAAGAAAAAAAAATGATGAATGAGTTATGTTAATAGGAAATATATTGTTATTAGTGTACAGAAACGTTGTTGCTGCCATTGACAAAATATTCTTGATTTGGCAAGTGGCTTTTCCTGTTGTGTATATATTTGTAGCAGGGTACGCATATTCTGCTTTGATAGGACATCAGGGTGTAAAGATAGGTGTTTTGTCCGTTACATATAGTTCATTTTTAACTGCAGGTATGATTGGGTTTAACGTTATGAATGGCAGTACTGTAGCAGGCAACATTATTTGGAACGACAAGAGAAATGGTATGTTTCAACAGTTACTAGTCATGACATTTACCAAGTTTCAGTATATTATCAGCAATCTTATAACAATTATTCTAATCGGAACGGCCAGCGCCTCCCTTATTATGGTTATTGGTCTTCCAACTATGGCCAGAGATGTGAACATCACGTTATGGAGCATACCTTATACTATATATGCACTAATAATAGGTTCGGTATTCTTTGGGTCTTTCTCAATAATTTTATCAACAAAGATCAATAGTAGTGAAGGATACAATGTAATAAGTAACGGTCTTTTTTTATTTTTTGCTTTTGTTAGTTCAGCTTTTTATCCTGCAGAAGGATTACCGGGGCCCTTATCCATTGCTTTTTATTTTAATCCATTGACATATATAGTTGACATAAGTAGAGCCGGAATCTTTTCACAGATTAACACATCGATCAATATTGAAGTACTCATTATAAGTTTTCTTGCGGTCGTGGTATTTCTGCTTGCAACAAGATCAATGATAAATATGAAGGCTTAACACTACAATATTATCTTATTACAATCTGACAATTTGTTGCCTTGTCTTTAAAGTCATCGCCAATTTATCGATATTAAGTATAATAGTGTTAAACCTTGAGGAAATATATTTGCATCTGAACCCGGTAATTTAGTTCTTTATTTATCTACTAGATAAAGCCTACTCGTTTTTCATTTTCAAGAATGGCGTGCTCAAAAGAAATGTAGTGAATTGTAAAAAGGGGGGCTTAGCTCTTACATTTCAAAAGTGTCCTGCCAAGTTTTCTTACTAAGTGTTTCTAAGGTAAGAGAGAATGGCTGGCCACGACGCTATATAGAGGTAATTTATGATATACATTAGTCTTTCGAAACTTCTTAACCTTCCATTTTGATGGATCAAATGAAAACAATTTTAATATGATATAAGATTGTAACTATTATCAAGTCCAAGAAATTTACAAAAAAGAAACCAAGACCTGAGAACGAGATTTTAGAGGATGATATAAGCTTTTTCCTAGCATCTATAAAAAATGCAAGTGGGTATCCAAAGGTCAGAGATTTACAAAAGTTACTTAGACCAAGGTTGAGTATAGTTAAGATAAACTCCATACTTAGATACTTAGAGAAATCAAAAACGCTAGAAACTGATCTCGATGGAAATATCATTTGGGTTCGTGAAGAGAGCCATGATCTTAGCCTTGCAGAAGTAGCCAATATTTCGCAAGAATTTCTTGGATATATTTCTAGAGAAGAGATTGACTCAACTGAAGTGTCTTAATCAAATATCAATCATATTACCTCTATCTAAAATGATTTCATATTCTATTCAGGTTTTGTCTCTCCTCTGCTATCTCCAGTTGGTTCTCCAATTCTAGCTCTGGCTCAAGGTCTTAGTCGGTTTAGTCTTAGACATTTGTTTTTTTAGGCAGCATAAATTTCTATTAGAAGAATGTAAAAGGTCAAACATGGACTCGTCTTCACGCAGTTCAGTCTTCGACTAAAATATCTTTATAAAATGACGTTTACCATAAATTTGTATATTACGTATCCACTTACATGTTCAGCTCCCGGTAGCCATGTTGCCACAGCCAAATATATGTAATTTCCCTTATCTAAGGTGACTTTGAATATACTGCTATGAGAATTCACTGCGCTCAGTACTTTTGCCGCAGTTCCATTATTACTATAGTAAGCGGTTACAGCTAAACTGCTAGCGGGAAGTAATTTAGGAGTACCTTTAATTACAAATTGAATACAAGAACCTTCCTTTACCTGGACTATCTTGGAAGGAAGATTTGCAGATACATTTTTTGGGGGAATATGAAGCTCACTGATTGTTTGTCCTTCTCTGTATTTAGAATCTGATAACACCCCATCATATTGTTTATTCGCGTAAATCATTACAATTTTCGGTGGTAACACACGTACTTTTAATTCATTGCTGTTAGAGTTGGCTATAGAAGAAGAATTGGTGCAATTTGAATTACTGGTTCTGCTAATTGATTGAACGCTGCTTATGTTGGTGTTAGACAATTGCGCCATAACTGATCCAATTATTCCGTTCAGATAAACCAATGATACGATTAATGTGAACGTAAAGAGTCTTGCTTTGCTATAATTAATACTCGACCACGGCATGATTGATACAATAAATACTCAACGAGTAAATAGGCGTATCTATATGTATCAAAGGTTCATACCGAGTTCGGAAAACAGATCTCTAGCGCCGGTTCTAATTATGGTTGCAATAGGAGATATTAAAAAGCAAAGCGGATCCTGGGATTGCAAGTTACCAAAATCAGTTAAGAATGCTGTATCAAATTCTATTTATGGTAGAATAATAAATTAGTATAGAGCCTACTTATCTAAATTATCCATTTTGATTCTGATAGATATCTTCTTTGTTTATCCATATTACCAGCAGTGACAATCATTATTGCGAATACAAAGAAAAAGACTGTAAACAGCATGAAACCTATAAGTCCTTTCCCATTATCTTTTATGGTATTTGTTCATATATGATAAAACTAGTTATTATTATTGATCATCAGTTAGTGAACCTCCTGATAAAAAAAATTAGTATAAAAAATATACCAGGATAGAGTTTATTTTATGTACTGTTTACTATTATGTACAGTATCCGTAACAGAATACTAGCAATAAGGGTAACGGTATGGGTAACGGTATACCAATGTAAACGATTGTTACTACTCTACACCCCTTTTTTACTAAATGTCAGAATTTCATTTTTATCGAAAAAATTACTTTAATAGTGGATTTAAAGGTATATACTATGATAGAAATGTCAGTAAGGAAGCAACACCTCACTGTCCCTAACTTAAAATGTTAGCTAGATGCCGAAACCAGAATCCCTAGCTGTCCTTGAGTTGTTATATAGAATTAAAGAAAAGAAAATGAAAAAAAGCAGACTTTTAAAGAGCTTGATGATTTATAACTCCTCAATCCATTCTAATTCTTGATACAAAATATATTACTGTAATGATAAATCTTAATCAAGTTTATAAATACTGAAAGTTAGTCTGATGGATGGAATTCATACCCAGCAGCATCAGCATCAATATCATCATTATCCATTCACTTTATTCCTTTTTCTTCTTCTATTAATATAGACAACCCAGAGAATAAATGCTGCTATAGCTACAACTGCTATAATATCGAGATACCTTGAATACTTGTCAATATGCTGCCAACTACGTCCAAGCTGTATACCACCATAAGTAAGTAACGAATTCCAGATTATAGAACCTGCAAAAGTATAGACGGCAAATTTGATGAAATTTGTTTTTCCAATTCCAGCCGGGAGAGAAATGTAAGTCCTTACGCCAGGTAAAAGTCTGCCAACAAAAGATATTTTATCCCCATACTTTTGAAACAACTGTTCTGTCCACACTAGATGATGTACTCTAAAAAGTATGTATTTACCATATTTGATTAAAAATGCTCTTCCTAACCTTATTCCAAGATAATAAGTTAGTATAGAACCAACAAGGTTTCCAAATGAGCCCGCTAATACAACTCCTACTGAACCAAGCTTCCCTGTCGCGGCTAAAAAACCAGAAAATGGCATTATGATTTCACTTGGTATAGGTATGAGTGCGCTTTCAAGTATCATCAGAAAAAATATTCCACCATAGCCAAGACCTGAAATAACCGAAGTGATAAATTCAGCTAAAGGCCTTAGTAACTCTATTACTGCCATTTGCTTGATTATACCTGCTGAGAGGTATATTTAACTCAATTTATTACAATCAATCACAATTACCCTTCAATTCTACAGAATTACAAGATTAACATTCACTTATAAATAACTATAAGTGAATCATAGTGAGATGAGATCTTTGTATTTATTTAAAACTCTCCCAAATTCATTTTTGAACTGGATAGATTATATTTGAACTTTAAGTTGACTGGAAAATGTACAAATTATTTCAATTACATAACATTCAAAAGAAATCAATTAATACAATGTACAAATACCTACAATAATGCGAACGAATAATGGTAGATTTATGGTCCTAATTGTTTTCATGGTATTGAGTACGGCATTTTTGTCAACAACGATCTATAGCGACAAACAAGAAGGTTATGCACAAAAACAACCCCAACTATCGTCAGCCTCAGATATCTTAACAATACAGAATACATCTATGTCAATTCCTGCTCCAAATGCACCAGTGAACAAACAGAGCGTACCTCATCAAATTGTAGTCGCTCTTCCGTTAAGAGGGGACGGAAAGATATGGACCGGTACAGTAACCTTTACTGCTAGTAAGCCTATTGAAATTGAGGTAGAACATAAGTACAATCCAAAAGTAATTCCTGACGCTGTGCATGGAGCGCCATATAATGCAAAATGGATTGATAATACTACACGCATTGCTCTTTCAACCATGACGGCTTTCTCTAATACACCAGTCATCGTAACGAATACACCTATAAGTACAGGTTCACTTGTTTTTGTAGGCTCTGCTTTAGTTTTTCATAAAACCGATGGAATACCATTCACGGTTACATATAGTATTGACGCAGTAGCAAAACAGCTGACACAGAAATAAAAAGACGGATGGCCAGTTGTAATTTAATTTTTTCATCTAAATCCTAAGATCCATTAATAATTCTAGAGTGTATTCTGTTCACCATAGCTTGATTTGCCTTGAGGATTTCTCTATAATTGTATTTTTTTCAAAATAATCTGGAGCGGTGAGTGAATAAAACGGACATCTAGAGGCAGGTCACGGTAGGGTTTTGGCTTGCTCATAGCTATAAATACCTACGCGGATCAGTTATACGGCCTTCAATTGCAGATGCTGCAGCTGTCGCCGGGGAGGCTAGATATATTTTTGATGAAAGTGCACCCATTCTTCCCACGAAGTTCCGTGAAGATGAAGATATGCATGTCTCATTCTCCCCTAGTGCACCAAGGTGAGTACCAACGCAAGCTCCGCAAGTTGCGTTGGTAAATATTGCTCCTGACTCTAGATAAATCTCTACGTACCCACGTTTAATTGCATCTTCATATACTTTGACTGACGCAGGAGTAACTACACATCGTGTATTTTTATGAACTTTTCTGCCTTTCAATATATGTGCTGCTACTTCAAGATCCTCTATTCTTCCGTTTGTAGAAGAGCCTATAAAAGCTTGATCAATTTCCACATTTGCCAACTCGTCAACAGAATGTATGTTATCAATATTATCTGGACCAGAAACTTGAGGTTCTATCTTGTCACATTCCAACTCAAATTCATCTTTGTAATTTGCAGAAGTGCCTGATTGGATGTTTACTCCTATACTATTGTTACTAATTCTAGGATATTCATGCAAATATCTAGTTGTAATCTCATCGGTCGGGAATACAGAGATCTTTGCGCCACATTCCATAGACGCATTGCTTATACAAGCCCTGGAATCGATGCTAAATTGTTTCTTAACGTAATCATTTGAAAATTTCCACTCTAATGCCTTATAATTTGCGCCATCCTCTCCGACTCTTCCAATGTAATCTAAAATTAAGTCTCGTGCGTAAACGCCTTTATCGAAAGCCCCGGATAGATTAATCTTTATGGTTTCTGGTACTCGTAGCCATAGTTGACCAGTCGCCCAGACTGCTGCAATTTCTGTACTTCCAATTCCGCTAGCAAAAGCAGAAACGGAGCCAGCCTGGCATGTGTGAGAGTCTGCACCTAATATCATCATACCCGGAGTCGCAAGATATTCAAGAATGTGTTGATGGGAGATTGAACCTTCTACTAACATACAGTCATGTTTGAATGCAAAATCTCTTATCAATGCATGTAAATTTGCTACCTTTTCGTCTGCGGCAGGAAATGTATGGTCGATAACTAGTAAAACCTTTGAAGGATCATGGAGCTTATCAATACCCATTTCATTTAGCGAACGTATAGCCAAAGGCCCTGTGCTGTCTTGTGCCATAGCAAGATCTACTTCAACTACAACAATATCCCCGGACATAGATATTTTGGATTTGTTAGCGCGTGTGTCGACGTTTTTTATGCTAATTGCCTTCTCTGCGAACGTAAGTGATTTATCTTCAAGGATATTTTTGATACGAGGGTCATCTTGCTTTTCTCGCTTCCGTGATGAGGTTGTTTGCATTCAAACCACCTTTATGTACCGGTGATTGACAGCGCATAATAAAGGTATAACTGTATGATATGGCTCTCAACAGGGCTCCTGCGACTTAGTTAGATGTTGCAAATATTATTCATTAATAATCGATGCCTCTGCAAAAGTCATCTGACTAACTTATCAAACGCATTCTCAGGTAATCGTAGATGTCGAATAAACGAGTACCATGAATCTTCGCACCAAGCTTAATCTAATAAACTATCTTCCAACCTTAAGACCGATTATTCATCTGCCAAAAAAATGTTATTCAGTCTATTTACTAAAGCAGCGATGATTCTTTTTATCGTTATCTTCATCATACATTAACAATCGTATTATTACGAATATGCTTATTATTTTGCTCAATTCTAGTCTTGGTAATTCTTACAACCGTTTTATCTTCCGTTCTTCTTTGCGTTCTGCACTTTGTATTTTGGATAACCTATCATAATGATACCGTTTGACTTTGTACATATTTCCATGGTTGTCCTGGCGTCATCTGATTTGGATATTTTTGACATTGTTAGGATCAGTCAAAACCATTCACACACTTGTTACCCTACTATATAATTGATATATAGCTTTTGGTACTGCCATTGACGTGGTACAGCTGAAGCAATTTGTGGGCTGCAGTATAGTAGGCTCAGGATCAAATTTCCTCGTTGTACAAAAGGACGGCAAACGATTTCTCATCGAATTAAAAGATTACACAATATTAGAATTAAAGAAGTCAACCACTCCTTATGGCTCTGATATTTAAATTCAATATAAATTCGCAGGTAAGAGACTGCCTTTGATATAAGCAAGAATCGCAGATAATAGATGTGTAGTGTAGATGTTTACAAGACTGAAGAATACTACTATGTTGAAGTTTCTTTTGTTCTAATATCCATTATCAGTACCACTCCTCCTGCAATAAGAACTAAAATACCAACAACAATAGCAATACCACCACCTAATATCACAACAGCTATACCTAATCGAATTTGATTTTTTTCATTGACAAACGGGATTTGTCCAAATATTGCATCTGAAGTCACAGGTTCACTACCAAGGTTACTTATCTTAACTGTATAATTACCACTTGATTCTGGCTGTGTTGTAGTAAAAAATTGGTTTTTAAAGTCACCATTTGATACTATTCTTCCACGAGGTCCTTGATTTGTTCTCTAAGAAGGATATTTTCATTTGATTGTTTTTGTTCTTTAGATGCTATACTAAGAGCCAAACCAGGTTGTGTAATTCCTTCCGCATTGACTAATACATGTGTAGAGATACTTATGGACTGGCCCGCTTTGAGTGTACTGTTTATCACCTTGGTACTTTCATGAAGAAATGGATCTATGACTGATGTTACAGAAATACCTATGCCTGCAATCAAAATAATGGAACCAGATATTAGAATCATATGACCACGTTTCATAAGTTCTCATAGAGGCGATTATCTATAACAGTTATAATAATATATATAATATCTGCAAAC
>JBEVTH010000010.1:10686-28372 GCA_041156085.1 Candidatus Nitrososphaera maunauluensis | reverse complement strand
GTGTCTTTATTACTCTAAGATCGTTCTTTAGAGACGTTTCAGTCATAGGATTAAAACTCGTTATAGTTTGTTCAGGTGTAACCGGAATGCAAACAAAATTACTCCAATTATTAAGGTTATAGATACAATAAGTGTTAACGGAAGCAGCTTTGAGTTTCATACTTAATATATTAATGTTATATTCTACTTTAAGGTATTATAAGAAATATTAAATAAACCACGAGGAACTCGTTTAATATGTTCATATAAATTTCATATGGATAAGACTTTTATTTTTGGAATCGTCATCATGTAGAAGCTCATATTCGTGTCAAACCACATTAGGTTGGTTGTTTGAGATTCACTTTTTATAGTCTTGTGGGGTTACAGATTAGACGGTCAAGAAATGGCAGTTTGATATATTATAAAGTAGTAGAGGATGTCATACAGGGCAGGTAGCAACAGATCAGCCCATGATCAATATCGTGCTACAATGACGCCACTTCTTGTCTCCTCTACTACTGTTATTGACAATGATAATTGTTTAATTATTATGTATTAACCAGAATGAAACCTAATTTTTTAACTTTCTCTTTTTCTCTGGATAATTTGTATAATGATTGCTATATATTTACGCACCTATTCAATTGACAACAACAATATATCCTAAGACAAACAGTAGCCAACAACTGAAGTGTGCAGCTAACTTTTATTTTATGCCCATTATACTCATACACGTTGAAACCAGGGGTAAATACTTTTCAATTGGATCGTTCAAATTAACTACGCCTTGCTTTACCATGTCTGCTAAAAGTAATGTAGTGAAGGTCTTTATGATTGAGTCTATATCAAATAATGTATTTTGATTCAGCCATATTATGCGCTACTGACATATTTCCAAAGCTAAATAGGCAAGTGTCATTAGGATCAACTACAATAGCTGCTTTGGACTTGTGTACTATTTGATTTAAGAATGAAATTCTTGGACGGTATTTCTTTAGATGAGGAGAGTATGATAACGATGTACTGTTTATTCCATTATTTGCATATGCGATATGATAATAATTATTTGAAGTAAGATCCACTATCATTAAATTGAAATAACTTGACTATACATAACAAACCATACCAAATACTTTTTTTGTTATCACACAAACAAAAAATTTAATGGCGTTATTTAGAAGACTATAGATAAGTTAGGTAATTCTCTGTCTGTCTGCTTTTACTGAAAAAGTGCTATTAAATTAGATTCATTCGTAAATAATCGAACATTACTCTTATTCTTTTCAATGTCATTTTCATAGTTCCTCTGGAATGTTGGATAATAAATCATTAAAGAAGAAAATGCAATTTTCCAAATATATATACTTCCAATCGATTCTCTGTGTTAAAGATGTTAGGAGATAGGGACGTAAGAACGATGATTCAAAAGGCACTTGATAAAGTATATGAGGATATTCGACAGAACATAGACAAAGAGAATCCAGACAGAATCCATGCTTTGGAGGCTTCACGCTGTACTCGGCTCTCGTATTATGAACGTAAAGATTTTCTTCCTTCAGACAACGTTACAAAGATGTCTATTCTACTGCGGGACGGTATTCGACGTTCATTTAATAATATGAGTAGAGAATACAAAGTTGACAATTTAATACTTGAAGCTACCGCAGACATGATAATCAATAATGAATTTATTTTGAGGTTTGAAATTGTAACAAATCTCCCAGAAATCCCTCATCCACGAGATTTACTATATCTTAATGCCTGCCTGTTTACCTTTGATAAAAATGACGGTATTCTGATCTATATCACCAGTAAAGGAGAAACCGTCGAATTTTCCATCACTAAAAGCAATAGGATGTTCGAAGAGATTATACGACGAGCACGAATATTGAGCACGTTATTGAAGGAAGGTAAAGTTCCCATAGTGGAGCCATGTGAACTATGTTTGAAATGCAAGTATTATGAGAGATGTTATTCTAGGGAAAAGAAGACTTCCAGCTTTTCGTTAGAAAGTATATTGGGATTTGAAAAAAAAAGATCTACTTAGAATAGCGTGACCTTCAACAAAGCTAAGATTCATCTATGTGTCTACATTATACTCTAAAATTGCCAAACACTACGGGAATGTCAATTTAAAGTCTTTGTCTGCTCCTGTAGCTTGTAAACTTGAAGTTTGCTTATAGGAATATGTTCCATTTACTAAATAATTTGCTTTGCTATTGACCACTTTATCCCAGCTATTAGCAATCAAACTATTTTGATGTATTGCTCGTGTATCCTTTAAGATTACTGTGCTATTGCCAATAATAGGGAAAACTCCCTCTTGAGAAGCTATAAATCCTTCCAGCTTTGCTCCAATATCACCTGATGCTAAATGAATACCATTCGCAAATAGATTGTATGTTATTGCTTCTAGGATTACAGTTCCTCTGTTTGGGTTATATGCATTAAAGACAATCTGAATATTCGCTGTTTTATTACCAATTTGCTTCGCAGCAATGTTTTTGATTGACAGTTTAATTGGTTGAGTATCATTTAATATATTTTGGCTAAACCCCTGTCTTTGAAAATTCCTATTACTCAAAACTCCGGTGCCCATAATAAGAAATATTGCCACAGCCACTGCAACAATTGCTCCGCCAACCGCGTAAATGGCTTTAATATTCATTATGCTGAATATAGTTCTACACCTTTTTATATAATTGCTATGCAGCCAATTAATCTGTTGCATTCTATGGTTAGCCAGTTAGGTTTTTTAGCAATGAAGAAGTATAGGACATAGTAGAAATATGGGTGTTTATTGGCTCAATTGATAGATGATGCGAGCGCAAATGCTGTGTTATTGTTATCTACTTGACTGTTTTTCTGTTCTGTGCTTCTTCAGTATTATTTTCTCATTGGAAACGTAGTTAAATGTAGTATATACTAACACGCGAACCTTTATTTTATCAATAAAAATAAGATTACAGCCATCGATAACAATGCAAGAAGATAATGGATCTAATTTCAAGAAGTTTGAGCTACCTGGTAGCAAAGCACATTATTCCCCATCATTAACGTTCACTATTAGCTATATGCAACTTTCAATAGAACCAGAGTTTAAATCAAAAAGCATTCTTTGTGAACAACAACTTGAGGTGATTGCAATTCAATCTATAATGGAAATTATACTTGATTGCTGTGAGCTGCAAGTAAAGTCGGTATTCACTGTCGCTGCAACTAATATTACTACCGATGAGAATAAGAGTGATAACAACAATAATAATAATAACAATCACACTAAAGAATTGAACTTTCGTAACTATGGAGGTAAACTCATTATCAAACTTGACAAAATGTTATCAGAAGGAAGCGTTTTTCGTATTGCTATCACATATTCAGCAAAGCCCAGAAGGGGTTTTTATTTTATCGAACCTGATGAATATTATCCAAAGAAAAATTTACAAGCTTGGACTCAAGGCCAAACAATTGAGTCAAAATATTGGTTTCCATGTCTAGATCATCCACTGGTTAAATTTGAAAGCGAAATTTCAGTAATAGTTCCTCTAAAGTTTACTGCCATTTCTAATGGCAAATTACTGATAGCAAAAGTCCAAAGACGAATAAGAGGAGAAAGCAATACTAAGAAAAGGAAAGAAGAAAAGAAGAAAGTCTTTACTTGGATAGAACCAAATCCACATCCAGCATATCTTACATCAGTTGTTATAGGTAAATTTGTTGAGAGGCGGGAGACATATAATCACGACATTGAGCTGCTTTATTATGTACCTGAAAGTAAAAAAAATGATGCAGAAAGATCTTTTGAACATACAGCACATATGATCAAGTTTTTTGAAGAATACTTTGATACAAAATATCCATACAGTAAGTATTCACAAGTTACAGTTGAAGATTTTATGTACGGTGGCATGGAAAACTCCAGCTGCACGACGTTAACGGTAGATACTTTACATGACAAAAAAGCTCATCTTGATTATACTAGTGATCATCTAGTTTCACATGAGCTTGCTCATCAGTGGTTTGGTGACCTAGTAACCTGTAGAGATTGGCAGCATATCTGGCTTAATGAGGGTTTTGCAACGTATTGTGAAGCATTATATTGGGAGGATAGTAAAGGGCTCGATGAATTCCAATACTATATGATACAGACAGCCGACGACTATTTTGATGAAGCTAACAGCCGATACAAGCGACCAATTGTAACTAAAATCTACAAACATCCAGATGATCTGTTTGACAGACATGCATACGAAAAGGCGGGATGTATCATACATATGCTCCGAAACTATATCGGTGACAAATACTTTAAGAGATCACTAAAGACTTATCTGCAAAGATATGCTAACAGTGTAGCTGAAACTGATGATCTGCGTAAAGTTTTTGAGTTGGAATCAGGAAGAAGTTTACAACAATTTTTTGATCAATGGTTTTTCAGAGCAGGACATCCAGAGCTCAAGATAGAGTTTTCTGTAGAGTCCAAAATTTTAAAACTAAAAATTGAACAAACACAAGAAGGTGACGTCTTTGAATTTCCTGTTGATATAAAATTAGTTTTTTCTAACTTTAACGGAAAGAATGAAGACGGAGGAGGGGAAGAAGAGATTCACACTTTCAACATATTTGAAAAAGAAAATGTCTTCCAATTTCCAATTGATAAAAAGGAAAAAGAAATAGAATGGTTTTCAATTGATCCACAATTTAAAGTGCTAAAGACAATGTCTTTGAAAGCTCCAAAAGAGATGATTATCAGACAATTACAAAACGGCAGGACAGTAATTGAGAGAATACAGTCAGCTCGTTCTCTGAAGGATCATTCTTCAGAAGATATAATCGAAGCGTTGCAAAAAGCAGTAATGGAAGACAAGTTTTGGGGAGTATCTGTAGAAGCAGCAAAAACGCTAGGATTAATTAAATCCGATTCAGCATATAATGCTTTAAAGAGGTGTCTTTGTTCTTCTACTATAAAGCATCCCAAAGTTCGACGGGCAATAGTACGTGCTGTAGGAGAATTCAAAAAGGAAGATTCATTTGATTTGTTCAAATCCATACTGATCAATAAAGACCAAAGTTATTTTGTAGAAGCAGAGGCAGCAACTGCAATTGGAAAAATAAAGAATAGACAATCAATCCCTATATTGAAAAAGGTAATCGAAACAACTAGTTTCCAGGATATTGTAGCCCAAGGGGCAATCACTGGTTTGAAAGAATTTATTGACGACAAGGAAATTGCAGCACTATTGATTAAAAAGAGCAGTTATGGGAATAATTATAGAGTAAGGGAGGCCGCTACTTCTGCTTTGGGTAAGTTTGTACATGAAAACCATGAAGTCTTTGGTCATCTTAAGAATCTGTTAACCGATAGATGGTTCCGAGTACGAATTAATGCATGTAGGGCATTTGCTGATGCTGAGGAGCCAAAGGCAATTGCTGAATTAGCATGGCTGGCTGAGCACGACTTGGACTACAGAGTAATAAGAATAGCTGAGGAATGCATAAACTTGATCAAGGAATCAATGAAGGCACCAAAGGAGTTTATCCGTGTTAGGGAAGAGGTAGACAAACTCAAATCACACACTTTAGAAATGATGCAAAAGATGAATAGGTTAGAAAGAGAATTACATTGATTTGCAGTTAACAACAAAAGCAAAAATTAATTTACAGTCGGTCTATTCATAGTAAACACAATAAATAACATTTTGCACTAATTCTTCTTTTGCTCTTTAACAAAATCTGTTACAATTTTATTAAAAAGTTCCGATCTATTGATAAATGGTGTATGACCAGATTTCTCAAGGAGAATTATCCTACAATTTTCCATCTTTATAAAAGGTTCAATAAATCTTACAGGAATTATTCGATCGTTTTTACCCCAAATCAATAATGTCTCTGCTTTTATCCTATGTAAACGCCTACTTAATCTAGGCGCATAAGTACTCCCATTTAACGCAGACATAAACGCCTCTTTGGCACCTGGCATTAATAATTTACGGTAAAACTCTTGTGCATAAGTATCGCCGATAGATTCATTGTCTATAGATGAAAGAGCTTTCTTTACTTCTTGTAATGTCTCTGCTTTTAATATATTAACATAGTTATGTAGTGCAGGAGTTCCTCTAAATGAAACAGGTAATGCACCTGCTGGACTTATTAGGACAAGTTTAGAGACTAGATTGGGATGATTCAATGCAACTTCTGCTGCAATATGACCGCCCAGAGAACAGCCAACAATGGATACAGAAGAACATATTTTTAAGCTATTGAGGAACTTCGCAACAAACGTTGTATAAAAATTGATACTATAATTAATTTTGGGCTTATCGCTAAAACCAAAACCTGGAAGGTCGAGTACAATTACTCTAAGCTGTTCTGTAGAAATTGGATTGATATTATTGATCCAACTTTCTATCGAGCCTCCCAAACCATGAACTAATAGTATAGGATTACCTGTGGATTGTGTATCAAGATAACGAATCTGAAAATTATTCACATTTAGATATTGAAAATCCATATCAATTAACTACTGAGCTCATAATTTTTTTATTTAGTTAAATACTTTTTTTCTTTTCTAAACAAAAGTTGTTATGAATAAAGGTTTTCTGAAGAGTGCATTGGAGCTTTCAGATGTCGTAGAGATGCTACAGGATAAAAAAAGCTATCAAGACCCTATGCCATAAGAGCAGTATTCACAGAAACTGCAACATTATGACAATTTTTATCAAATCATAATGAAGCATATTCTACTTTTTTTAATACAAAATGAAACAGAAAATACATCACATATACGACGAAGAGCGAACGAGTTAAATTATACTTTTATTACGACCAACTAATGAATCATATTATACACTTAAAAATTATCAAGTGATGATGGATTTTCGATCATTGTCAAATCCTGATCCTCTATGGTATTAGATATTTTTGCCCTAATTAATCGCCTGACTAGTTTACCAGTTCTGGTTTTGGGCAGATCAGCGACGAATTTAATTTGTTTAGGACGGGCGAACTTTCCAATTGTATTCTCAACAATCTTGATAATTTCATTTTTTAGAGTATTGGGATTAATAATATGATCTGATGGTGGTTTAGTTTTCAAAGTTGCGTATATGGCTATTGACTCGCCTTTTATTTTGTCTGGTATTCCTATTGCTGCGGCTTCTGCTATTGCAGGATGAGATGTAATGGCAGATTCGATCTCAGCTGGTCCAATCCTATGTCCTGACACCTTGATGATGTCATCAGTTCTTCCTTGTATATACCATAATCCATCAGAATCTACAAATATTAGATCACCATGATACCATACGTCTTTGTACTTTGACCAGTACATTTCAATAAATCTGTCTTGATCATTTAGAATCCCTCTAGTCATTGAAGGCCAAGGTTTCTTAATTACTAAGTAACCTCTGCTAGTGTGCTTAGCTGCATCATCAAAAACGTCAGCATCAAATCCAGGAATAGGATAGCCTACTGTGCAAGGCTTCAAAGACATAATTGGTAAAGCACTAAGGATAGCTCCTCCAATTTCTGTACCGCCTGATAGATTAATTATTGGACATCGTTTTTTACCTACATTTTCAAAATACCATATCCAGGCCTCTTTATTTATAGACTCGCCAGTCATCGCCAAAATTCTCAATGATGAAAAATTGTAATTTTTTATTGGTATGTTATTCTTTATGAAAATCCTGATTGATGTAGGAGGAGCACCAAAAATTGTAACTTTGTGTTTGTCAATTAATTTGCACCATGTATCCTGCTTTGGATAGTCAAGGGTATCTTCATAAATTAGAGCTCTACCTCCAATCATAGGACTACCGTATACAACCCATGTCTGACCAGTAATCCATCCAATATCAGCATACCAGAATAAAGTATCAGCTGGTTTCATATCAATAAGAAAGGCAGTTTGTTGAGCAGCAACTATGGTAAAACCGCCATGCACTTGAATAGTACCTTTTGGTTCACCAGTAGTGCCTGATGTATAAAGAATAAATAGAGGATCTTCTGAATCCATAATCTCTGTGTCACAGCGTTTTCCGCTTGACTTTGCTTCTTTTACAAACTCGTTGTAGTTGATTATTTTGTTATTGCATTCATCCTCTCTTTCTCCCTTCTCATCTCCAGCCACAATTATTTTAGAGACATTGGTATTTTTTATTGCGTGTATCCATTGACTTTTAAGATTGATATCGTGAGAATGTCGATGCATTTTATTAGATGTAATTAGCATCTTTGCATTCGAGTTTCTAAGACGTGAATGTAAAGCTTTCTCGCTAAATCCAGAAAAGATCGTTGTATGTACTGCCCCTATTTTAGAACAGGCGAAAATTGAAAAGAATGCTTCAGGGATCATTGGTAAATAAATCGCAACAACATCACCCTTTTTAATACCTGCATCACTTAGGGCACAAGCAAGGAAGTTTACTTCGATATCAAGATTACGATATGAGACTTTTCTTATATCTCCTCTTTCATTTTCAAAAATATAGGCAATTTTATCTGGTTGATTTTTTGCATGTCTATCAATTACGTTGGCAATTATATTGCACTTGCCATTTATAAACCACTTTGTCCATGGAATTCCGTTTGACGAGTCAAAAAGTTGGTCATATTTTTTATACCATTCTAAGTTAAGGTCATCGTTGACCGCATTCCAGTACCACTCAATATTTTCAGTGGACTTTTGCAAAAGACGCGAGTAATCTGTAATTCCGTGTTTTATCATGAAGTGCGAGATGTTGCTATTAACTCCTTTTTCGTTGGTGGGGGTGTATATAAAGTTGTTATTATTCGAATTATATCTAGCAGACAACCGATCTCTCTAGCCTAGATGTTATAACATAGTTGTAAATAATATTAACTTGTGGATCTAAATTGCACATTTTCTTGTATGTGTGTTCCACTGTAAATGCTTTTAGCTTTAAGCTAATGTCGTTTTATCCTCCTTCGATATCCTAATCACTTTAGTCCTCTCTCTTATCATTTCATTTTATCTTTCAATTCTATTATTATTTGTATCAGGCTAATTAATGCCAGGTTAGGGATATAGTCAATATTTAATCTGCATGTTATGTATCAGATATCTGTGGTGTTAATGAGTTTACATACTTGGGATAATGGAATAAATTATCTTTATCCAATCCGAAATTGTTGACATGTTAATATCAACATTAAAGTGGCATTAATGTTTTGGCGGTTTGAAATACTAGGAGCATGAGCAAAGTCAAGCATATGAAAAAACTTAATCAGAAATTATATGACGCGCTTGGATATATAACAAGGCATTCAAAAAACATGATAGTCCAATATCAATATATTGAAACGCTCAAAAGGTTATCTGACAGAATCAATTATTTAACGGATCAAATAGAGCCACAAGCTGAACTCCAGCAATGGAATAAAGCAATTGATAAGTCAACAGAACCTTTTTGTTACTGGTTTGAATTTATCCATTATAATGAGTCTCAACATACTCGTATTTAAATTACTTTTTTTCTGTTATTAAGTTTTATATTATTCTATCCACAATATATAGTACATTATTTATATATCTTATACCTATAAGCCTTTTGTATATCAAAACTTGTGAAAATAATTCTGATATAAGTATCACTTTTAATCTTACTTACTAATCATTGCTTTTAATCTTACTTACTAATCATTGCTTTTAATCTTATTGAGATGGATGAATTAACCTTGTTAAGCAATGTCTTATAACAAACTTTGGTTAAGAGAATAAAGTACTCATGACATTTGCAGTAATAACCGGCACAAGACCTGAAATAATAAAAATGTATCCTGTAATGAGATTATTTGAATTAAACAGGATCGATTATGAATTCATTCACACTGGTCAACATCACGACTATGAGATGTTTCTTAAATTTATCAAAGACTTTAAAATTCGAGAGCCAGATCACAGCATTGAATTAGCAGCGCCATCAGGATCTGTACAACAGTTCGCAGAAATGATGACAAAGATTGATGATATCCTTCAACAACTAAAACCCTCATCCGTTCTAGTTGTCGGTGATACTAACAGCGTAGCCGCAAGTGCTTTAACTGCAACAAAATTAAGGATTCCAACCATCCATCTTGAAGCAGGATTAAGAAGCTATGATTGGAGAATGCCTGAAGAATATAATAGAAGAATGGTCGACCATATATCAGATATGTTATTCTCTCCAACAACAATCTCAGCAAATAACTTGACAAATGAACAAGTTCGTGGGACAGTGCATGTTGTTGGAAATACTGTCATGGATGCCGTTAAGCTATGTATGCAATCGGCGACAGATTATATGAATTATGATGATTACAGTAACAGAGGGAATTTTCTAGATTATGTTAAACCGAAGAGTAATAATAAATCATCATCTGATTTTGCTCTTTTAACTCTTCATAGACAAGAAAATGTGGACAACCGCGACTTTTTAAAATGTATATTAACTGCTTTATCTGCGTCACGACTCAATTGCATTTGTCCTATGCATCCACGTACTGTAAAGCGAATCCATGAATTCGGGCTAGAGAATCTTATTCCAAGTGAAGTTATTGCGCCAGTAGGATATTTTGATTTTTTAAGGTTGCTCAAGATGTGCAAATTTGTAATTACTGATTCTGGAGGCGTGCAAGAAGAAATAACTTCTCCATATATAAACAAACATGCGTTGGTTATACGTAATTCTACAGAGAGGCCAGAATCAATACTATCTGGTCATGCAATGCTGTGTCAGTTGGATTATCATCATATTCTTGAGTCAATCAAAAGAATTAGTGTATTGGAATCTCCAAAAAACGTATGTCCATTTGGAGATGGAAATTCAGCAGAGAAAATGATCGAAATACTTGTAAACCAACCAATTGTACCTCTAAATGCAAAAAAATCCCCTCCAGTTTTCAACCACTTTTCTTAAAACATTTTTATCTTTTCTTTTTAATGCAAAAACAGATAACTATAGCGAGATATTTCGTCTTACTTTTTTGTTAAAGGTTAGATATTATTGTTAAATAAATACCTTTTAATATGCTATATATGTAGATGCTATGACAGGTTTTGTCATGTAATAAAAAAGAAAGCCTTGTGACTCGATTAAATATAATAGTCTATCCAATTTTTCGCCTTTTCAAATTCTTTCCTTTTATTCCAAAGTCGCAATGCTTGCATAGTAAACATAGTACACCAACTGCACGCAGTGTCTAAAGAAAGATGGTATCTTATTCCACCTCGATCTTCTTGTGAGATATAAAAATCCAAAAGTCTTGAATGTAGCTTTTCTATAACATCGTCTACATGATATGAAGATTTTTCCATTGATTCTTCTATTCGTGCGCGACATAGAATTAAGAGACGCAGCAGTTGAGCGCTACAATCGGACTGCTCTACTGATTTTTCTTCCCCTGTATGTCTTGGCAGCCCGCCAGTTGATGAATTTACTTGTTTCATTGCCCATATGATGCCCTTAAGTCCTGCAGTAATATAGCCTTCGTTATGCTGCGTGATCCCACCATAGATGAGACCTTCGCAGGCGTATAAATGAGGATGAAGATAGGTTACAATCTCTGAATTAGGGTTAGTTATAATTCTGCCATCAGGTTTTTGCAAATTTTGTGCAAATTTGCAAAGTGAATCAGAAACTTCAGAATAAACGTCATTATTTGTTAGCTTTGACAAGTTTAGCAAAGCTAATGATAGTTTACAATGATATGCGCCAGAAATATTTGACCATTTATTACCACCACTTTCAAGACTATTGTTATTGATTATAGGTTTGTACATATTATCTAAGACGGCAATTAATTTTGATCCATCATAAAATCTTTCAATTAATGATTTTGCCATGTTTTCTGCATATGTCAAAAGATCTGGAGCCTTGGTAACATTATAAAGGTTCAATAATCCTATCATGACCATTCCATTATCAAATGCATAAACCTGATTTGATAAATCTCTTTTTTGAGTAAAGTTATCAGTTTCTATGCTTCCTGCCGATAGTAGGTATGATGAGGAATTATACATGTTTTTTACTAACCAATTTGCAGAATCTTTAGCAGCCTGAAGAGCTTCATATTCCCCTAATTCTGAGTAAATATACAAGAATGAGGTTATTGCATAACCTGTGATCTCACTATATATAAATGGGTATGAAGGTGGATTTAGATTTTTCCAACCGTAAACAGCTCCACTGTTAGGACCATTTTTTATTCTAATGCCAGAGTGAAGCAACCACTTCACATTGTCATTGAAAATTTCGCTGGATTTTAGATAGATATTATTGTCATTCATTTGCTGTTCATTATGTCAAACTAATATCATAATTAATATGTTGTTTGTCATAATCTTGAACTCAAAATATTGTTGTATTAAATATTAATAAATCAAATCAGCAAATAAAAACAGGCTTCAGACATAAAAAATTTCCTCACACAAAAGCTACAGATCTTTATGTATATTACTAGCATTCATACTACAAGGTCCGCTACCATTCTAATATATCGACTAGATGACAAAAAAATTCTAACTCTATAAATGTAAACAAAATACGGATGGAGTAAAAAGAAAACAGAAAGATGTATAAGAAAAATAAAGAAGAGGTCACGTTGATAGAATAGTTCAGAAACTTTATCACTATTGTTTCCTCGTTTTTATGCAAGGATTTAAAAAGAATGCACCCTTTATGTGTCACATAATATCCTCTTCTCAATTGAAGAGAAGATTTTTCTATCCAAAAAATACCCCACCTACCCCCCCGTGGGGTAGCGTATGAGACTGTAGAATTTATGTATATTATTTATGTTATCTAGTATACTATATATTATATATCATGATGCATAAGAAAGAGCTGTAGGTTACAAAGTGAGAGTCTATCATAACTATAGATGAGTAAAAAAGGTGACAGGTACAAACACATCTGTTGAATCAGTTATCACACATGTTAAATAAGTTCGTCTTATACCTGTCATAAATAGAACAAAATGAACTAAACAACTATTAAAATACGATCAAATATCCATAGTATTCACAAGATGAAGCACTTCAAATGCATTAAAATCTTTTCTACATCCATAGAAAATAAAGAACATGTTATTATAACTACAACAAAAAGAGGAAGGAAGTAGTTAAATGGCTAATATGATGAATAGATTTGAGACTAACAAAGAGTTCTATTTAAGAAATATGTTTATCTTGTTAAAAATATATAGAAGTCAAAGATTATCCATATGTATTACAGATAATGATCTCAAAATACTTAAGTTCTCATAAGCGCCCTCTGCTGAAGACGAATATGACGAAACTAATGATGAGTAGGAGGCGGAAAGTTATAATTAATAGCTATGGTAATTTTTTATAATGCATGTGGTAAAATAGTTTAGATAATTCGGTTTTTTGTAATTAATATTGATATCAGCTAAAATGGTAGAAAATAGAAGAATTTCGCGGCGTGAATTTCTAAAGCTTATTGGTGCAGGATCTACTATTTTGTTATTTGGTGGATTGGGCCTTTCTCGGATGCTGCGTTCTGCATCGGCGCTGAACTTTACAAACTCTGGTAGTGGTACTAGTCCTTTTGGCCAGCAGCGGCAGCAGCTAGGGCCAATGGTTAACAGGTTTATGGTAGGTGCAAACTACGGTGCTTGGGATAATAGAACAACAAATATTGGACGAAATCAGTTCGACCCGAATATAAGCCCGCTTCCGACTAAAGCACTTTCAAACCCATCACTTCCATATCTTTCAACACATCCAGGCGATATAGACAGTTTCTTCTCCTCAATCCAAGGTTTGGATGTAGTGCGGCTTTGGATTCTTAATCAACATGAAGGAATGAAGTTTGAACCCGGTACTACAAACCTGATAGAAGGACTTGATGATGAGTATGTAAAGAATTTAAAAATGATACTAGATAGCGCAGCAAAACATAATGTACAGATGTATCTTACTTTAGTAGAAGTAGCAAATACGGCGATATTCAATCCAGGCGATGATAGAAACTATAGAAATATACAGGAAAGGATAATGTCTGATTATGTAAAAAATCCCTACAAATTTATTATAAATTATCTAGCACCCCTGATAGATGTTATAGGAAGCCATCCTGCTCTATATGGTATTGATCTTATGAATAAGCCTGAAATGGTATTTGAAGCTCATCAGCAAACATATACGTACGGTGAGATGTTAGTGTTTTGCGAGCGCTGTACAGCTGCAATCCACCAATTAAATTCAAATGTCAAAGTGTCATGTGGGTGTATGAACTATTCTACCGCGATGGACATGTCTGCATTCCTTGATTTTGCAGATGTCCACGTATATACTAATGAGAACCTTGTAAACAATCGGGACGGAATACCGTTTAAAGATCACGATATCAAAGCCATGTTCAAAGGCAAATCTGTTATCATAGGTGAATGCGGCTTAGCACACGCAAATGAAAAACAGCAATCAGCCTATGCAGATATGTTTGAAGTTTCGGTCAACGAGAACCTCGTAACAATGGCAAAAGAACTAGGGTATAGTGCTACAATGACATGGGGTGTGATAAATGATTTTGGACCGAATGAGGGATTTATATTTCAACCATCTCACAGACAACAAATACTTGACTTTTTGAAAAACTTTTCACGAAATTCGCCTCCGAGTACAGGTATCATACACGGCGCAATGACGGATATTTCAGGTAATGAAAATCTTTCAGATAGTGGTATCAAATCATTCAATTCTCTAGCAAAAAAGCCGATAGGTATTGCATATTTTACTCATCATTGGTTTAAAAAGGTAGAACCATTCCCACAAACGCAATGCGATATAGCAAAAGCAAACAGCTGTGTTCCTTTCATAAGAATGAATGCAGATATGTTACAATCAACTGTTGTAAACTGCGCTGCAATAAACAGCGGCAAACATGACTCTGAACTACAAGCTTATGCACAAGCAGCTAAAGCATGGGGCGGCACTATATTAGCGGAAATAGGAACAGAAGTAAACGGAAACTTTCTCGCATTTAGTGGCGAAGGAAGTGCAGCATACAAAACTATGGCAAGGAAAGTGATAACGATGTTCAAGCAAATAGCACCGAATGTCCGTTGGGCCTTCCACGGAGATTACAATGATTTATCAAGTCATCCTGAGCAATGGTATCCTGGTGACGACTTATTTGACTGGATTGGTAGTTCGTTCTACGGGCAATCGAACGGTAAAGGTTGTATTGGAAGTCTAGAACAGAATAACAACCAAAACTATAATGTCATGGCTAATACAGGAAATAAGCCATTGGCAATATTAGAATGGGGTATAGCAGACCCAACAGATATTACAAATACAATGACAGGTCTACCTCAGAAATTCCCAAGAATCAAGATGTTATTATACTGGAATGAACAAGGCTCATTTGACAGAAGGATAAACAAGACACAACAGTCATTAACTGCATATCAACAAGGAATATCTAGCAGCAACTATACATCTACATACTACGACCCATAGATATAGGCATTTCATTTTAAATTTACTGTGAAATCTACATATCGGAGTCTTCGATCAAATGCATATAAACATAAATATAACATCCATAAATATTTTCAATATGCAATTTACAAATATACTTAAGAGTGAATGTATATTTACTTTTATTGTAATTATTCAATTTTCCTTATATGCATTTGTCGCGTTAGTTTCAATTGAACAAAATGCCGCTGCTCTAAGCCAAAATACCACTGCTATAAGTTCCTATGATTCCGGATTTAAACAGGGTTGTACTGATGCAACAGACAAAGCAGACCATATAACTACAAGTGGTGGTCCTAGGGCTTTTCCTAGTACATTTATGAAAGGCTACTATGATGGACTTAATCACTGCAATTCTGGCAAACCCAGAACAATACCTTAGACCTAAATTTTCATTAAAAAACGTCAACGATTAGTTTCAGATCGTCATTATAAAGGTCCAGATTATACCAGGTATATTAGAGGCTGGTCATAGAGGAACGTTGAACAAAGTTAAGAAAATAGTGAACGAAGAAGAAATAGCAATAACCATCACCAATTATGATTTGTTTCTTGAAGACGAAGGTGCACTAAAAAGAATAGGAATTATTTGCTCTAGTAATTCGCATGAGTTAATTAACAATTCATAAAACAATACAATTGATGCCTCCTATATGTTCTGTAAAAACTTTTTCTCTACGTTTACGCATCAAATTATGTGCTTCTGTTGCTTATCGTGGGTGGCTATAAAATTGATAAAACATGATAGCAGCAAGAAACTATCTATTGCATTAACTCCTGAACACGAGAGTCATTGGGCTATCAAATATAGTCTACCCGTTTCCTTTACTACCTACTTATATTGCCTGCCAAATTTGTAATCATTTCCCATCATAATCTTCAGTACTTTTACACTTAGTTAAGGATTATTAATATAAGCTTTAAAGCATTTTTGATTCCAGAAACGGATCTTACGTTGCAATTTTGTATGATCACAGCATAGTACTGCTTTCTTTCTTGGTTATCTTTCTATCTGAATTTCAGTAAGCCACTATTTGGAGTTATAATTGCCGATAATGATTAGCGGACCATTAACTACTCATTTTTTATGAATTGCTTAAATTCATTTAAATTCGTCAACCCAAACTACTTCTGAATTGTTTAAGCCAAGCAAGAAGTGCAGGTTTGTGTTCTGGAGCCATATAATTTTGATTAAATAGTCCATATACAAGGGCACCCATATACCCTTTAGCTTGTGCATCTGAGATAATTCTTTCTGTTACAGCAAGTTCCTCTGCTGCTGTTTTTGAATCTGGCGGTACTGTATCGTTATTACGATATATTCCAGCTTCGCCAAGGAAGAGTTGTTTACCATCATAATCGGCCGGATTATAATCTTCAAGCTGTTCTCTAGGTTTTTTGTATGCATGATAGTCTGCAAAAGAGATAGGGGTTGTAGAAGCATAACGCTTTGAATCAGGTAATTGGTCGCATCCTACTGATACCTTCAACCCGGGTGCTATTTTTCTAATACCTGCAACACAGCCTGTAATAAAATTAATTACATCAGCATCACTTACGAGGTGTGTTGGATCGTCTTTAGTCAAGGCTTCAGGTTCATTTAGAAGGTCAAAACCAAAGAGAGCAGGATGATCTTTTATCTGTTGGAGCAATGGTGTTAATACAACATTTGAAAAATACGCTGGATCTGTGATCATTGATTGAAACATGGCGCGCTTTGAGTCCTGCCAGGCACGATACGATGCCTTTCTGTCAGACGGAAGACTACTCGCATTATATTCTAGATCATTTACAATCCAGCAATCAATTAAAACAAAATATACTTGGACATTATACTTGTGCGCAGTATCCAGTACTTTCTTTACATTATTGACAAGCTCACTATCTATGCCTATCAACTTGTTATTACTATTACCATCAAAAACCAATCCTTCATTCTCTTCAAATAACAATATTCTTACCACATCCAATCCTTGCACTTGCTGAAATACTTGCTCTAGTACTTGAGGATTCTTGGTAAGATATGGTACAGGTGGGTTCGGATCTGGTTTGGATAGATCTATGGTTATTGGCGTTGAATTGTCCCATAGCTGATCTCCTGAAAATTGATTATGGCCCATATCAGTGCCATAACTATCACCAAAAGTCCCAATATGTGCACCTACCTTAAACTTGGTGTTAGTAGTAGTATTAGTAGTA
>JBEVTH010000010.1:0-10586 GCA_041156085.1 Candidatus Nitrososphaera maunauluensis | reverse complement strand
TTAGTAGTAGTATTAGTAGTACTATTAGTAGTAGCTCCACTAACTGTGGATGTGGTGGTACTAGCTCCACTAGCAAAACGTAGCATTCTAGTAAGTCCTAATCCACTAAAAGCCATAATGGTAGCTCCTGCACCCATAAGCTTAAGGAAATTACGTCTAGACATCCTACTGTCAATTTTGCTTGTCAATGATGCAATGCGAAAAGAAGTGATTGATTATTTAATGTTTAGGCGTAATTATCTAGAATAAAAAACTCTAAGAATGATACACTATTACTTTCCTCTCATGTAGCAGAATCTGGAAAAGATTTACTTTCATTGCTAGTGAATAAATCTATGTCTATAAGTGATCAATCTCTTAACCTTTGCGATGGTGACTGCTAGTGACATGTACTCCACCTGCTGTTGAACTTTTGTGATGGTGGACAGTACTGGTACTACTGATACTACCTGGATTTACTACAAAAGTTCTTGTTGCAGATGACGGCACGTGTCCGGCAGCATATGCTTGTAGCTTCACAGCATATGTATTGTGCTTAGTAATTCTTCCTATGCTGCTGCTACCTATCTTCCAAGAGTATGTAACTTTACCGGTGTTATCAGTAAAACTACCGAATGTTTTCGTAGTTGATCCAGACAAACCAGTTATCTTTCCATCCACATAAGCATTAGCAAGCGTTTGATTTGAGGGAACGTCGAGGACCGTAACTGTGATAGTTTGCATCATTCCAACTCTAATAGGATCCTTAGCAACATCTGTTAAAATCGATAGAGATGGTGTTGTAGTAGCCGTTATTTTTGGTGTTGGTAATGGTGATAACTGTGTATTACTAGTACTGCTACTTGGTATGGATGAAGAAGATGTTGTTCCATTACTAGGAGTTATTACAGTTGGGGATTTAGATAATGTTGCTGATGGTGGAAAGGAGCACATGAAGTGAAAACATTTTGGAGCGGCATTAGTAACTGGAGGTCCGGATTGCGATGGTGTTGTAGAAGTTATTTTTGATGTATTATTAGTACTGCTACTTGGTATGGATGAAGAAGATGTTGTTCCATTACTAGGAGTTATTACAGTTGGGGATTTAGATGATGGTAGTAATGCTGCTCCTGCTCTACTTGTTGCCAGTGAACCAGCATTAGCAACTGAAGGCATGTTTTCATTTATTGTGGGGGAATTTATAGAATGTGTATTTTTCGTTGCAACGGCATTAACTTTGAAAGTATTAATCATCTTTTGTAAAGTAGGTAAGAAGGTAGAATACATTGACGGCTCTGTAATAAAGTGGATATAATAAACATGGTTGTTGGATATTGCGTTAATCTCCATAGTTTCAAAGCTAAAGCCAGAGTTAGGATCTTTGTATATGCTTAACAATGAAGATGCAGGCAGACCTGAAAGAATAGTATTATTGGTTGCTGCAAGTACTCTGAAATCTGTCAAACTATTTCTGCTATTATCAATTAGATTGCGAAGATACTGTTTTGAAGTGATATTAGAAAGAACAGAGTTGTCTATGCCTATCTGAAGGTTTGTAGTGCCCCGAGGATCATTAGCAACTGGAGGAGTAATGTAAGCAATATCAATGATGGTATTATTAGCAGAATTCTGTCCAGATTGCACTCTCCAATTAGATGGATATTGTATTGTTATCCCATAAGTAGGATTCCTATACGATAGAAAATTGTTTGTGGCATTAGTATGACTAGATATAATTTTAGAGTCTTTAGAACTAATGGCCTGTGACAGTGCGCGTTGAGGAGCAAAGTTAGCAACAATTGATGATAATAGCAAAGAAAATATCAATAGGGAAAAAAGAATTCCAAAATATAATGATGAAAGTCTAACAGTCATTCAATTTTTGTCTTTCGCGTACACACATATATGTTCTTAGAATACTTCATTGATAAAAATTATTTATGACAATATGACATAACGATTATTAAAGGAACAAAGGGAGAAGAGATTAGAAATATGTTAAAGGAAGCCGGAAGGACACCAGTATGTTGCATTGTACTAACAAGAATACTGTTGCAGTATAGTAAAGATTGAATGGATGGATGGGGATGTTTCTTCTTGTTGAACCCGGCTAGCTTAGCTATACTAGTTTTCGCTGGATTTACAACAGGAGTATTTCTACTTTTAGATCTTTTGCTAATATATTTGTCTGCTATAATTTTCACACAAAATCCAAAGTTAGAAGATGTATCTACTTTTGAAAAAGATCTCATACCAGACTCTAAACTGCCTATAATATCTATACTCCTACCAGTCTACAGAGAAGAGATAACTCTTCCGTATCTAATCGAAAGCATATCTAACTCAGACTATCCAAAGGACAAACTAGATATCAGAATATTAGTTGAACGCGATGATTATCCTACGCTGAAAACCATAATGTCACTACCACGTAAAGCTGGACAGACTGACGATATTGGTATAGATTACGATCTAACTGGCACTCCCAAGACGATTAGAGTTTGGAAGGAAATGGAGTTACATATAGACTATATCTACTTGAACCCTCCAGGAGCACGAACAAAACCAAATTCGCTTAATAAAGGCTTGGCTAATGCAAAAGGTAGTATTGTCACCATATATGATGCTGAGGATAGACCAGAACCAGATCAATTAAGAAAGGCGGCAGTGTATATGCTAAAGCACCCTGAAGTAGCATGCGTCCAAGCTCGTCTCTCTCACTATAATTCTGATCAATCACTTCTTACCAAACTTTTCAGTATCGAATACATCGAACATTTCCTTATTCTTTTGCCATCATTTTATTCGATGAAAAAGGTTGTCCTGTTAGGTGGAACTAGTAATTTTCTTCGTATAGAAATATTAAGAGATCTGAAAGGCTGGAAAACTGACAATGTTACTGAAGATGCAGACTTGGGAGTTCGGTTAGCTAGGCTAGGATACAAGGTAGTGCCCATTAATTCAACAACATGGGAAGAGGCAACTCCGAAAATTTATCCATGGATCAGACAGAGGACAAGATGGAATAAAGGCTTTTTATACACATGGGGTAAACATTTCAAAAATCCATTGAGGCTTATACGCGACATTGGCTTTAGTTCTACACTCTATCTCTTTTACTATTTAATCGCTCCTCTCACATATGTTATCTCTCTGCCAGGATGGGTTTTATTTACAGCCTTCTGGATTAACTTTGTTGGAATATTTTCGACTCAACCTCTAGCCGGCTGGATTCAAGAAGCTTATGATGCAAACAATTTTATTTTTTATGCTTCAATCTTCACTTTTCTTTTTGGAGTTATCTACGATCCATTCGTGGCGGCCGAAGCATTATTCAAACAAGGAGATCCACATGCGCTAAAAAAGGTAAAATACGTCTTTTTGATGCCGTTTTATTTGTATTTGCAAATCTTGCCAAGTATATTTGCAGTATTTGAATTGTTCGTTAAGCCTGCACATTGGCGTAAGACGTACCATGGCTTCTCTGTTGAGACCAAAAAAGAAATGCATCCAAAATGACTAGTATAATAAAATTCGAGAGTATACTTTCCAAAAAGTATGGGCAATTCTTAAAATATCCAGAACTCTTTATAGTTCTTGCTACAATAATTACCAACACTATATCTTCATATATACTATTTACACGGGATCCAAATTCTTTTCTATATTATGGAGACGCAATATCGCACCTTGTAATTGCTAGAATGATTTTTGATTCGATAATACCTGGCCTTGCACAGCTGGGAACCGTTTGGCTGCCATTGACCCATATTATGCTATTGCCATTTGTTATGAATGACTTTCTGTTTCGCACAGGATTAGCTGGAACCATCGTGAGCACAATTTCTTCTGCAGTAATAGCTCTTGTTTTATTTCGAATAGTAAAAATGCAATTTAATTCTGCTCGTGCTGGCTTGTTAGCCTCTGCTCTATACATGATGAATCCTTCTGTGATATATATGGGGACTGTTCCCATGATGGAAGCGCCTTTTATGATGTTCTTTATGGTTTCTGTATATTATTTACAGAAATGGTGGTACTATTATAATAGCAATAATAACAACATTTGGAAACAGTATCGAACTATTACAAAATGTGCTCTGGCTATTTCAGCAGCAACTTTGACACGTTATGAAGGTTGGCTTCTTCCTTTTGGCGTTATGCTTGTGTTGTTTATTGTAATGATGATAATAAGGCGCGAAAAATGGAGGTACAAGGTTGAGGCGCTTGTGACATTTGTTGGTCCTTGCAGTTTTGCAGGTATTGTTATCTGGGTAGTGTGGAACTTTGTAACAGAAAAAGCACCTTTATACTTCGCTACTGGGCCATTTTCTGCAAGTGCTGAAGCAAGTTCAGTCGGTAGATTTGCTTATTATCTTAGACTGGATCCTATTAAATCATCTTCAATAATATTTGATGTTGCAAAAGCAATGTATGGTCTACCAGTATTGATTCTTTCTGGTCTTGGTATTGCATCATATCTCTATATGAATAGAAGTAAAAAATTACTTCCATTCAGTCTTTTGACCTTGGTTGCACTTATGATGCCAATACTATTTGATTTTATAGCAATGGTTCAAGGATCCGGGGAGATATATCCAACTGAGACAGAGGGATCATGGTTTAATGGACGATACCTTATATTTTTGGCGCCTTTCTTTATTTTCACATCCGTATCATTAGTAATGTTCATTGCAAATAAAAGAAATAAAGTGCTAACCATACTTGCTGTTATACTTGTAGTCGGATCTTGGAGTTTTTCTATTTTAACTCAGAATTTAGACGTAGGAAAGGTTATTGCTATGCACGACACTTATTCGGAATTGCCGTTCGAAAAGCAGTCCCAAATAGCTTTTGATACCGGTAAAGCATTAAAGCAATTATATACTGGGGGTAATATCTTACTTTTCACAGAATCGCAGCACGGTCAGCTGATAATGCTTAAAAGCGATCTGCCACTAAAAGACTTTATTGATATAGGAAGCGGAAAATACTGGGACACATCAAAGGATAATCCTTGGATTTATGGCGATTATATTGTTTTAAATGAATCGCCATCACCAGAAGATAAATCTGATCCCACTTACAAAGTATATGGCCAATGGCTGACTTCAAAATATGACGATCTACTAACTAAGTCAATATCAGTAGGAAATGTGTTATATTCGCCATATCACGTTGTTTATGAAAACGGGTACGATGTGATATTAAAGAGATCTTATACCATTTCTGACAAATAATAGTTCCTTTCATATCGCATAATACTCTTATGAATAACATTTCATATACTCTATCTACGCTATGCACACAATATCGATTTAATTCACTAATCTAGGTCGATGGAAAAATATGGGCAACTAAATTTAACAGTAATACAATATTCCTTAAGCTTATTTCGTATAAGGAAAACTTCCATATTCCTAATTAATATGAAACAAAATTATTGGTAGCACTGCTATTGTCATCGCATTATCGCACGTGACAAGAACTGATAGTATTGGTAATCGAGCAGCACTATCTCTAAAGAATAATGGAGTAAACCCTCCACTTGTGGTAATGACCAGAGAGCTAGTGTTTGGAATTAGTGGTGTTAGTCGTAGTATTAACATTATTATTGGTGATAGGAGAGGTTGTTGTTATCTTTCCTCCTACTGTTGTATGAGAATTAGTTGCTGTTTGTGATGGCTGTGCTATCGCTGTTGGTTGTTGTTTCATCAATACTACTTGACCATTGTATATCCCTGTTGCATGCAGAAAAGGATATTGAACATATACATATAGAATATCTTTTCCAGGTTGTACAGAATGTGGTATAGTAAAATTGCCAATATTGCCTAGATAACTTCCAAGGTTTATCGGTTGTCCTAATATCATGCTTTCAGGATCATCAGCAGTTGGATCAGTAGTGGGGAGTATTGGTACTAATTTTACATTCACATTACTGTATGGTACAGCTCCGCTATTAGTTGAATTTATCCTAAAGCTCTGTCCTATACTCATCTTAGGGGTATTTGTGGAGTTATTTAGACCGTAATCTGGATTCTTAAATGCTACCACAGTACTACTACTCTCGGCAGCAGGATTTGTTGTATTAGTTGTTGCTGTAGTGTTTCCTGATAATACAAACTCTAAATCTAATAGAATAGTTTTACCTGTTGCAGGTACAATATGTACGTCTGGAAATTCCAAAATGTTACCTGTTCCTAATCGTTGCTGTTGATTTGCTGCTTGGGCATAAACATTCTCAACTTTGAAAAATGGTGTGACTGTTCCTAAAACCAGAATTAATGCCAGTGATAATATTGCTACTGCCTCTATTATTATTGTTTTTTTCATTCTTCGTTCACAAATTGAATACATGATATTTATGTACTATCTGAGAGCCATAACAGTGTCAACGATATCTTAGATGAGATCTAGGAGCATACATAGGAAAACATATAGATTAAATTACCTCCCAAACCACATTTCTAAAGACTAGTATAGGAATGTGGATTATGGAAGATCTTAAACAGATTATTGAAAATGAAAATAAATCAAAGCTTTCAATGATAATTTTGTTCACATCTTTGATTTTGGCTTCTATGCTGCTAGCTGGATATTATTATTTTGATTATGCCAACGCTCAAACAACAAGAGCGACATCAATGCCACCCCCATTACAATCTGCAGCTACTAGTTCTATTACTATCAAAGATCCTAACCTAAAGGCGAAGATGATCTTTACTGGACTTAGGTACCCTTCAAGCATGGCCTTTCTAGGTCCAAATGATATTTTGGTTTTAGAGAAGAATGCAGGCACTGTAAGAAGGATTGTAAATGGTACAATGTTACCACAACCATTACTTACTGCTAGTGTCGCTAACAAAGAAGAAAGAGGCATGGTAGGAATTGCTGTTGCAAAACACCAAAGTGGTCCTACATATGTTTTCTTGTACTACACACAATCTGGTGGAGGAAAAACTGGTGATGATGTTAGTAAAGGGATACAACCAGCCGCTAATGTTCTTTATAGATATGAATTTGTAAATAATAAGCTAGTAAATCCAAAGCTTCTACAAAACTTACCTGCTGTTCCTGGGCCTGATCATAATGGAGGTAAAATGCTAATTGGTCCAGATAGTAATCTATATCTTGCTATTGGTGATGTTGGAGGTCATAGAACCCAAGCCCAAAATATACAAGGCGGTTTTCCTCCTGATGGAACAAGTGGCATACTCAGGATGACACAAGATGGTAAACCAGTAAAAGGTATTCTAGGCAACGATTTTCCTTTAAATCTATACTATGCCTATGGAGTACGTAACAGTTTTGGACTAGATTTTGATCCTGTTGCCAAGAATTTATGGGATGCAGAAAATGGACCATGCTGCGGCGATGCAATCTATCTTGTCAAACCTGGACATAATAGTGGATGGAGACAGATTACAGGAATATGGAGACCAATTGCAAATGGAACAAATGAAGAGATAATCGGAGCTATTATACCGCATCCTGAAAAGGATTTAGTAGACTTTGGTGGAAAAGGAAAATACAGCCCTCCTCAATTTACATGGCGTAATGATGTCGGACCTACCCAACTGAGATTCCTCAACTCTACCAAGCTGGGCAAACAGTATCAAAATGATATGTTTGTCGGTGAGGTTAACGATGGAAGTCTTTATCACTTTAAATTAAACCAAACCAGAACAGGATTGCTGCTCAATAATGGTACAGTTCCGCCTAAAGTTATATATACAGAGCAACAGAAACAACAAGCAATTTTTGCACAAGGATTTGGTGGTATTACTGATATTCAAGTAGGACCAGATGGCTATCTATATATTCTTACGCTCTTGCCAGGAGCTGCAAATTATTCTGAACAAGAGAGCGGAGGAATCACCGGAGGAACGATATATAGAATAGAACCTGCAAATACAATTGTAAAGTGATATATGTTATTATATAGAACTAACAACAAGAATCAAAAATAATGATGAGGATGATCGCCACAGGTTTAATTAGATGAAGTGTATAGACTTATCCAATAAGAAATCTTTCTTCTTTGCACATACAATATATATTTTAAAATCTCATATCTCTATGACACAGTAACCTTTCCAGTCATCGCAGGATGAAGTTGGCAGAAATAAACAAAGTCTCCTGCTTTGGTAAACTGATGAGAGTATGTTTTACCAATAGTTGTCAGTGCAGTGTAGCCAGAATCAAAATCTTTTCCCTTATTTGCATCACTTAATCCAGTACCAGATGTTACTGTGTGCATTGGGTAGTCCTTGTTAGTCCATGTTACTGTATCACCAACTTTCACATTAATTGACTTTGGTGAAAATCCATTTGAAGGATGAGTAGAGGCCCCTTGTATGATTGAAACCTTGGTATCACTAGACTGTTGTACAGCAGCCACTGAATGTTGAAATGAACTAGAAGCAATTACAAAAATACATAGTGTTGTTGCTAATGCAACAACAATACTATATGCCATTATCCACTGTTTTGTAGACATAAACTACCATAATCTAACATATTTTATATATAGTTATAAGTGGCGCGGTCTAAAAGAAGAAACATTCTATTTACCAAAATGCTAGGGATATCAGAAACAAGAGGAAAGCGAACAATTTGTTAATACAAAAACAGAAAATAATACTGCTTGACCTTGTTAATGGTATTAGCTGAGTTTAAAATATATGATAACTAAAACGCAATTTAGTATATAATTTCTTCCGTATTATATTGATATCATATTGCAGTCTTATGATCTGTTGAGGACTATGATGATGATCGCATCACATTCTCCAATTTTGCAGAAACATCTTTCATTTCTGTCCCTTTAATAACCATGATACCATATTGTTCTGCTAGGCTTAATGTGGAATCAGTTACCTCTGGAATTGCTATCATGATCGATCTATCAACTTTGGCATCAAATGCAGCACCAAAAAGTTTTGTCAGATGCGATTCATTGACTATTACATCAGAATACCGCACATCAATTACTATAGTTGTATTTTGTTTATGACAAACAAGATCAAATCGATGTTTGATTCCACTTTTTCCTGTGATATAACCTGGGCTTTCAATTTGATATTCCATTTTTTCTAAAATCTCTCTAAGAGGTTCTATGAGAATGACCTTATCAATATCCACGCTCTTACTTAATGTATATGAGTATATGTTCTTGAAAGCGATATCCCCTACAAACATTATCCTTTCGCATTCTCGGCAATAATAGATACCTACAGGCTCTCGAGACCTTCGTGAACAATCATTACAGAAAAACCAGCCTTCATTAATTTTTACGTCAGGACTATTTTGGCGTAGTCCTGTTTTGCATCTAGGACATATGGCATTAGTATTGTTGTTTGTAATAGTATTATTATTATTTCCGCGTAGGAATTCATCCTCTATACTTATGTAGCCACATGAAACATGTTCTATAGTTTGATGCTTAGAGATACTAATAGATTTGCAATGAGGACACAAATATCTTGGAGCAAGATTTGGTGAACTACATCTGTTACATACAATAATCTTTTCATGGAAATGTGAGTCAAGAATATGGTATGAGGTCATTCGCTCAAGCAATCCTGGCACTTCATGAGGTTCTAACTCTGATACACGTTCTACAGGAGGGTATCTGCAAGTGTATTGCAAATCAAATGCCGGTTTCAATTCATTAATTTCTTTTAGCAATAGATTCAGAATTTGCTGTACTGGACGTAAATTATAGAATCCTCGTTTTTCTTCCTCACTGAGAATGATTTGTTGGGAGGGCCTTATTGCATTATGGGATAGTGATCCAAACGATTCCTTGGCCTCCATGCTGTTTTCATTTTGCATGTTCCTAAGTCTAATCTTAAGCCTTATAATGCTTGTTAATTTGCCAATGGCTGTGTTCATTTAGCATGGGTATAGATAATGCTTCTGTTATGCATATCAATAAACATGTTAAACCAATTCAAAATATGTTCCAATTTACATCTTCTGCAAGGAAAATAATCATCAAAGCACTCGGTTCTTTAACATATTGGATTGTTCTTTCTATGATACTTTTCTCATATAGTAAATGAATGTGATGTTTTAATTTCAAAAATTTACAGGTCTGTGGATACCAGGTAGCGCCATCATATGAAACTGGATGTTTTCCATATTTTCTTGCTAATGACTGTATGAATTGTTCTGCAATAAGCATATGCTTCTTTCATAAGATATGCATATTCCAAGAGTTGTCTTATCTTTTAGTTCAATTGCAATCCATACCCACACTAATTCATTTCATACTTTGATTAGAGTTTCATCAACTATAAATTCATAAATTCTCCTTTTTATATGGAATAACTTTTGTGGCTTGTAATGCTGAATCCAATTCCAAATGGATATATGGTTCATTTTTATAAAGGGAGATAGGTGTTGTGACACCTTTCTTAGTGATAGACCTGAAAAGTATAGGTGTAATGCATAGTAAATATGCTTTGTAGGTGTTCTGTTTCTTTTGAAGAACAAGAGAGAAAATATGCTATTATAAGCTATATATTTAATGCCAAGTGAAGAGCCTTGCCAATGATGTGCATCTTTAAATATAAAGAAAGTGTCAAATTTAATATGAC
>JBEVTH010000009.1:1488-28990 GCA_041156085.1 Candidatus Nitrososphaera maunauluensis | reverse complement strand
AGGGTGATACAGCAATAGTTTTGTGAAAGAAAGGATTTAAGGTTAGTATTACGACTAATAATAATAATAGAAATGAAAAAATAACTATAATTGAATTAATAAGAAAATGTTTTTTTGATCTATACCCAAGCATTAGCTTATCATCCACCGTTCTAAACTCCAATATATTATAATGCATAAGTCATGTAAAAATCTGATCTTTCTATATCACAATGGTTTATTCTGTCCTTTAATAAGTTTTAGTAAAGTAAAACTAAAGTTAACTGAATGTATAAGACATAACAGTATTGACATTCAAAGATTTAAAGAAAAGAATATCTAACAATCGCCAACAATTACAACAACAAGATAATCTATCTAATAATCTTCTGCGTAACAGACTAAGAGATAAACCGTTTTGGATTTGGGACATTGAAGAGCATAAGGAAGAAGATATCAAAACAAAAGGGAAATGCTGCTTTAATCATATTATCGGATTACCTACAAAAGCGGGTTCAGAAAAGCCACTATTTGATTATCAGAAAATATTGTATGATGCTCTTTTGGATAACGACTATTCTAACACTCTACATCATACCTTCTTCAAACACAAGCACTTATGGATAAAGAGGGCCAGGCGGCTTGTTTGAACAGATAGAGAAAGAGTCAGAAGAGACTTGCATATACAAGCGTTTACTACTTGACTACACTTATGGTCTTGACAAAAAATACACAAGGCAAGAAATAGAGAAGGCCAAAGCCTCACCCTCATTTGAAAGAGAATATAATCTAAAATATATATGGGATTGTAGCTTACTGAGTCCTAGAGTCTAACACCCTTAATCGGTCCTTTGTGATGCTTATCAATCCCTAGAATAGTCTTGATACCATCATACCCTAATGATAATATTTATTCACTACTTAAAATCAGAAAAACAGCTGGCTGGCTCATGATGGTCGGCTAGAGCAAAAAAAATTTGGCAAAATCTAAAGGGATGGTGTGGTGGTACCACGGATTTCTACAAATCTACTGTATGGACCAAAGATAATAATTAATACTCTGTCAGTATTTGTATTTTGAGTTTCTTTAAAGCTATTGAATTGATTAGGGCAACTTCCAAAACATATACTACTTGGTCCGCCAGTTAGCTGATGACCATCCATTATAACACGAAATGGCATATCCTTGTTTTCAGCACCTTTAGAATCTATTACATGCCTGGGTAATTCTACTTCAAGAGCTGCTCCACGTGTACTAGGATTAACTGCTATATCCAATTGATGTCTAGCAGTATCCGGTAGCATTCCAACTAATACTCCACCTAATACGCTGTATTTGATAGGAATAGTTTTTCCGTTTGTCATTAGATTGTATGTGTTAGTAAAAGGTGCTTTCAAAAGTGCTCCAATTGTACTACGAGAGATACTGGAGTTCGAAGAATTCTGAGCTTCAGCTGAATGACCTGTCAAGATGGTGGTTGCGCCAAGAGTCACTAAAGGTGCAGTCACTACTACAAGAAGTGCAATGGCAATTACTGATATTATCTTTATTTGCATTATTATTACCCTCCGTATAATTTAGTATTTATATGTGTGCGTACGATAGTTGCAAATTGGTCCTATTTCTGTACCAAATATAACCCAGACTGTATACAGGTAAATTGTTGTTGTTTCACAACCATTTTCTACTATATAGTGAACATTATTTGGCTATGATTCAAGAACATGAAATTGAACATGAACGACAAACAGAGTCCTATACAGTATTTTCATATGCTCTGAGAGCCCCAGAAACAAAAAGACAGTATCCTCGAAGGTTGAGAGTATATCTCAACTTTCTTAAAATAAAAGGTTCTCTTGAGGACTAAAATAAATATGCAAACTCATTTCTTTTGCTATCACAAACTCTAATGATGGGTCGTTCAAGACATAGAGTATATATCATATTAGAGATACTGATTCCGATCCAATGTGTGAAATATCGAAGCAGATTATAGCAGCATCAGATTGGAACCAGTTTGCTCTATTATACACTCACTACATACTGCATGATAGAGATAAACTTTTCAGATCATAATTATGCTAATTAGTATCTATTATTCTTCTCTTATACCAAGTTCAATAGCTACTTCAAATGTCCTTTTTTCTTCACAAAGAGATTCTGTTGTAATT
Organism: Candidatus Nitrososphaera maunauluensis; assembly: GCA_041156085.1. GTDB lineage: Archaea > Thermoproteota > Nitrososphaeria > Nitrososphaerales > Nitrososphaeraceae > Nitrososphaera_A > Nitrososphaera_A maunauluensis. The sequence continues at coordinate 26,839 of JBEVTH010000009.1, read as the reverse complement.
GTTGTAGATGGTTCTGCTCCCATTACTTTCTCCTCTTCGTGTCTACTCTCTGATTCTTGCTCTTCCTGTAGTATTGGCTCTAATGATAATTGTCCTGATATCTAATAGCAAGTTAATAACAACGACAGAAATTATTTAGGTCACGGGTGCTACCGGCACCGTAGGCGGTGAAGTTGTAAAGCAGCTTTCAGCCAATCTTTGTTGTGTGTATCAAGTTCTTCCTTTCATTCAAACGATGTATCGCATTCTTCACATGCATATGATTCTTTAGCAGTTGGGCATGTAGGATTGGAGCACATACATCCATTGTTGAAGTTGTTTTCAGTACAGATATCATCGAATGTTTTGGCTCGCAAACTCAGTCTGGGATAAAAGAAGATGACAGCCATGGGAACTGGAAGAAGAACCTGCACAGTTTGCAATCCATTACTGATTCATGATTCGATTCTATATTTACTAATATCATAATATCATGCTAGTTCAAGTGTCATGTGACTAAACATCGGCATACATAGAAAACTCATGGGGATGCGGTCTTACTGCAACCTCATTATGGTCTTTCGCCTCATGTTCAATTATCTTATCGATGGTTTCGTCGCCAAAGATTTCTTTCAAAAAGACCTTGTCGCTCTTTAATTCTTCATAAGCCTCTCTTAAACTTGCAGGCAACTGCCTTATACCGAGGTCTCTCCTACGGCTTGGAGTCATTTTAAAAATGTCTTCATTAACAGGATCACTAATTGGCTTTTTCTTTTTGATTCCATCTAATCCAGCTGCAACTACTGCAGAGAATGCAAGATAGGGGTTACAGGAAGGATCAGGAGCTCTGAACTCAATTCTCTTCATATTGGCAAATTTTTGACCCTTGAAATGAGCAGGAATTCTTATTATTGCCGATCTGTTACCAGTGCTCCATGCAACATATACAGGTGCTTCATAACCAGGTACAAGCCTTCTATAAGAATTGGTAGTTGGAGCAACTATGGCTGCAAGAGCGTGTGCATGGTCTATTACGCCACCACCAAAATAGCGAGCAATCTCTGATATTTCTGCATATTTGTCGTTAGCATCAAAAAACAAATTTATGCCGTGGTTCCATAGACTAACGTTTACATGCATACCTGAGCCGTTGTCAAGAGCTATCGGTTTCGGCATCATTGTAGCAATCATGTTATGCTTTTTTGCAATGTTCTTAACAATGTATTTATAACTCTGGACAGAATCAGCTGAGTTAACTAGGGTATCGTATCGAATGTCAATTTCGCACTGGCCAGCTGTGGCCACTTCATGATGATGTGTATCACAAACAATGCCAAAGTTATTACTTAAGACATCCACACATTCATTGCGATAATCCATAAGTGTGTCACCTGGCGCACTCGGAAGATAACCTTCTTTTAATCTTAAAGCGTAGCCCACGCTATCAGTAGACCATGGCGCTTCCCTAGATGTTATTTTATAAGTTTGGCTTTGATAGGGTGTCATTGTGTTAACTTCGAGCTTGTCGAAAACAAAAAATTCGACCTCAGGTCCCCAATATGAAGCGTCATAACCTTGCTTAGAAATATATTTTGAAGCTCTTTTAGCAATACCTCTGGGGTCATGAGGAAATGTGTCTCTATCAGAACCACCCCTTAAAACATCACAAATTAGTCTCGCCGTATGATCTTTTTCAATCCAAGGGATGATCGCGTAGGTAGAGGGATCTGGTCTAAGAATTAAATCTGATTCATGAATTTCCGTAAAACCGCGAATTGAAGAACCATCAAGTTTAGGTAGACCGGTGTCAAAATCGTCATCATGAAACATGTTAGCTGCCATAGTAGTGTGATGAAACCTTCCCGTCAATCCCGTAAATTGCAGATCGAGGAACTTGATTTGATCCCTCTTTAGCTTTTGCATAACTTCATCTGCATTAAATGCCAGTGGTTCAATTTTACCATCAATTACTTTATAAGGCAACTACGCTAACTCAGATAGGAGACTATACGTCTTTAATTTAAGCTTATCAGCAAGTTGCATCAAAAGGAGAAGGTTAGGATAAAGTGGTTCCAACAACAAGAAAAGAAGGGAAAGAAGTGGGAGAAAGAATCATTAACAATGATGTAGAATTTATGACGCTCAAAGATACATACGGCTTGTTACTAAAAGAAGTCCAAATCGCAACATTACAATCTATCTCTGTTGATACTTATCAAAGTATTGCCAAAGTACTAGAAAATCTCAAAGGACAACAATATGAAGGATTAGAAGAGAAGATTCGGGATAGAATAGTAGACATGATTTGCAGTTCTGCAGAAATTCTTCTTCAAACTCGTCATGATAAGCTCTTCGAGCATCAACTACGAGCTGATGAACTAGTACATTCAACAACAAATACGGGGGTGGACTATTCAAAACTTACTGAAGAAGAAAAATACATTTTAGACGGGCAAAAAGAATCAGATAGAAGGAGAATGGCAGTACTTGCCGCGACTTTGAGAGGTAGACCGAAAGTACTTGAGTCGATCTCGGCCAGAATTCGTTCCAAACAAGTCGTTGTGAGATTTTTAAAACCAATGGAACAATTTATAGGTACTGATATGACAAAATATGGACCGTTCCATGAGGAAGATGTTGCTGTCATCCCATTTGAGAATGCACGGTCACTAATAGAAAATGGCGAAGCAGTAGAGATCCAAATTGAATAAAAGTAAGAAATCGAAGGTGCAATTTATAAAGAAATAAAAAAAGTTGAACTATGGATTAGTAAATCACGTGTTCACAAGTAATGGGAATTTGGAAGTGATATGCTTGCATCACCTAATAGAGTTTTATTTGTTAAAACATTCTAGTCACTTTTTCAAACCAGATGATGCTCGTTTTGCAAGGATGCATAGAATCATTGAGATGCTAATTGTAGTTTATTACGTATTTTTCGAAATTTCAAAAAAGATCTTCAAGTAATGAACTTTAATTACATGTTCACCATTTTTTACAGTAAATAAAGGCATTATAAGAGAGAGAAAGATATCGCAAGTATATTATAATATTATCAGATAGAATAGAGTCTAATAGTAGGCTAACTGAAATTTTATCCAGCGCCAAGTTTGTCCTTATAAATGATGCATAGAGAAATTAAAGATAGACTATTTTTTAATATCTCAGTTGCAAAAAATGCCTACCTGCAAACATAATAATAATACTTTCTGTAACATATCTCATTGACTCTTAATGGAATAGATATCGATCAATACATATTGTTCGCCGTCTATCCTACTGTGATAATCTTCGGGTTTGGATTTCTTGCCAAGAAAAACAAGATTTGTGAATCTATCAAATATACTCTGCAAGCAATAACTTGCATCATATTTTCAATAGCTTATTTTATAGCCGTCCCAAATGGCGGAGCGCAAGGACTTGCCATAGTATTGGCGATTTTTGGTGTTATGTTATTCTATATGGCGAGAAAATATGTGATACACCCAGAAGATAGTCCAGAAGGCCACACAACTACATGATCTGATAATATTATATAAGATGATCAGAGTGTCTTTAAACCATTGGTAAGGAGTGTTGTCCAAGATCTCAAAAGGTTAGGATCTAGTTTTACAAATTCGATCTTTGCAGTGTTGAGCAATTGTGTTCCATCCTCCGGATAATCAGAAAGTACAACTATGCGTTTGATACCTACACTAATAACCATCTTGCTGCATTCGATGCATGGAGCAGAGGTCGAGTATAAAGTAGCGTGTTTCGTGCTACCGGCATTTCCAAATAATGCGCACTGCATTATCGCATTTGCTTCTGCATGAGTGCATAAGCATCTGTCCAAACTTTCACCGGGCATGAGATCACCTCTACTTCTAGCTAAACACCTAGAACAACCTCCTTCAAAGCAATTTTTAATACCAGGAGGAGTACCATTATATCCGGTTGCTATTTGCCTATTATCTTTTACAATTACCGCACCAATATGTCTCGTAAGACAGTTCGAACGGAGCTTAGCGATCTCTGCATGAAGCATAAAATAAGTATCCCATCCTGGTCTTTGCATCGTAAAGCTAGTCAAGTACTTAATACTATAAAAGCCATTAAAGGTAAAAAGTGAGTTACCTAGTGACAACTGAAAGCAATAATAAACCGGTTGGTATGTTTCATTCGAGTCCAACCTTTTAGCGTTTTGGAGTATAGCTATTGTGATAGGTAAGAGGTTAAGTTCGCGTAGTAATTAAATCATAAGCTACAGCGAGAAAACTGTTATAGACTATTGACAGATATATATAAAATTTTTAAATCTAAAAGATTCATGGTTCCTTCAGAGATTCAAGTATTTTTGCATTCACTTCGTCCATATCCACATTCTCTTTAAGATAACTGGCAAAATCAGTAGCCGTAATTATACCAATGGGTCTATCTATGGTACTATCAACAACTAGCAAATGTCGAACTTTATTGTGTATCATTGCATTTGCGGCTCCTTCTAAAGAGAGTTTAGAGTCAATTGTCAGAAGTGGAGAAGATAATATGTCTTTAATTAGGACATCTCTGCTGTTTATATCATTGGTACATATTTTTCTTACCAGATCACGCTCCGTTAATATGCCAATAGGTTTCTTATTGTTATCAGTCACGACCAAGGAACTTACATCTTTGTCCCTCATTTTCTTTGCTGCATCTTGGGATGAACTAGATATAAAAATGGTCTCTAGTTTTTCGGTCATTATTTCAGCTATTGATTGTGTCATACTATTTTAAATGATCTTACCTCTCATGTATAAATTTGTATAACATGAGTTTGACCTTAAAGAAACGAAGGCTACTTCAAGACTTATGAACAGTCGATTAAAGAGAATAATAAACATGGTATTGAATTATTTCAAATCCTACTGGACTCGCAAAGCTATTTACTAGAGAAGGGAATTTGTTCGATCGATTTTTTTCACGGCCATTAGGAAATTTGGCGGTGGTTCATTCTATCTACCTTTCCTTGTAATTCTAGTTAGGAATTATCCTGTGTGTTTGGTTATTTTATGCTTTGACATTATATAAAATCCATGTGAAGAAATAAGAAGCGCTGCTAAAGACATCTTTGTTGCAAACACGAGGTTCCAAGGTGTATTTGGATTAGGATAAGGTACATTTATCTTGTCTATTTTAATAGTCCCTTTCATTACATCAGCTGTAATGAGGGAATTCCATAAAAGAGCGTTGTAAATAAATTCATAGAGCGACACTACAGCTATGGATAGAACAATAAGTTGCAAGATCGACTTGACTGGTATAGGGATATCTTTTACCTTTTCTCCACCTAATTTAGTAACACAATACCATCCTACAACCGTGACAATCATAAGGTATGTCACAAGTTTTGCTAGTCCATGAACTGGAAAGTCAGTATTGACTAGTACTTCTCCAATAACTACTCTTCCTGATGACAGGTATTGTCCTACGCTAACATAGAGGGCGTAGAATGTAATTGCTGCCATAGATACTGCACAAAAGTAAAATATTGCAAGAAAAAGCCTCCTTGTCCTTATTTCTTCTTTCTCAAGGTTTTGGTAATGCATATATCAGTCTACAAATTGTTACTATTATTTCAAGCTTATAAAAACTACACAGATCCATTTTCATTTTTCTAGTAGAATATCGCCTGTCGCTCCAGAGAAGATTATTAAATAGTGCTGATATGGAATGTTAATATATGTAATGTTAAGATAAATCAGCAGAATATTTTAGATATAATATAATAAAAAATTTATTTTCTGGAAGATACATCTTCTGTTATCTGTTCTATTTTATATCGCAGCGCTTCCTTTACCTTAGCATTATCAACCATATTAAGGGATCCTTTGCAAATAGGACATTTGAAGAATACCTCTACTGCAGAGTCAAACTTGACACGAGGACAATCCTTATTTCCACAATGATAGAACTCCGATGCCTCCTCATATTCCAGTCGTTTTTCCAATCTGTCAAGGATCTTTTTCTTTTGATTATCAATAAAATTGTCCACCTGATCCTGTTTTGCCCGCCATCTATATACGAACCACCCCTTCTTCTCATCTTTGACCCTAATTCCAGTAATTAGAGCCTTACCAAACATATCATACAGAACCTTTCTTATTATGTTAATTCTTAGACCGGTTGCACTTGCAATTTCTTCATCAGTTGCATCTTCAGAATTTAAAAGAGAACGGGCAACCTTAAGATACTCGTCCCCACCTATTAAGCCCGCAATTTTAACAAAAGAATCTTCATATTCGACTGAACGCATCTATATGATTAGATCGATATTTTTAGATATATAGTTACCTACTCATATACTATCATCCTAACTTTCGAGATATAATATTCAGTATGAGTTTGCCAATCTAGAAATGATGATATATAACTTTGATCAAGTCAACTAACCCATTTTAATTATTAATAATTATTTGTCCTGTTACTGCCTTGCCTTTGACTGTAATTATAGCGCCTTCTTCCCCAAGTATTATAGCTATACCCAGTTCCCCTATAGCTATGTCTGTCTTCATTATGGTCATATCTATTTCTGCCACTATAGCTATTGCTCCTATTTTTGTAGCTCCCATAGCCGCTAGCGAAGCGTTGGCGAACAACATGCACTTCGACTCCCATTTCCTCATTAAGCTTACGGATAGGCTGTTCAGTCTGCCTTAGAATTCTTGCAAAATCTTCGATTCTGTCTTGTGAAACTAAAGATATGGCTTTCCCTGTTCCTCCAGCTCTAGCAGTCCTTCCTATTCTATGGAAGTAAATCAGTGGATCTTCAGGAATATCGTAGTTTATTACATGTCCTACTGCCGGGACATCAATACCCCTTGCGGCAATGTCTGTAGCTACAAGAATATCCTCACTTCCTCTTTTGAACCTATACATTGCATTGTCTCTTTGTCTCTGTGAGAGGTCACCATGAATGGTGATTGCTTTGAATCCTTCTTGCTTCAGCTCGCCTGCAACTCTTTGTGTTCTCTGTTTGGTGGCAGCAAAAACGATTGTTTGCTTCTTCTCCCTGCTCTTGATAAAGTGACACAGATGTTTGAACTTCTCACGCTCTTGCACTATCAGATAAGACTGATCTATTGTGTCAAGGCCTAACTCTTCTTTGTTCAGTCTGATTTCCTCAATGTCTTTCATATATTCCTGCGCTAGTCTCAAAATCTCCGGTGGCATAGTTGCAGAGAACAGACACGTCTGTCTATCTTCATTTACATAAAATAATATGAACTTTATATCATCGATAAAGCCCATATCAAGCATCCTATCTGCTTCGTCAAGGACCACATACTTTACATTGTCAAGCTGAATTGAACCATGTTTAATATGATCAATCAACCTGCCAGGAGTTGCGACTATTATTTGCGCTCCCCTTCTTAGCTGATCATTTTGAATGTTAATACTTTGCCCTCCGTATACAGAGACTGTTCTGATCCCAGTGTATTTAGCCAACCTACCAATCTCACTTGTTACCTGGACTGCCAGCTCTCTTGTTGGTACAAGTATTAATGCTTGTATTGGACCGTTGTGCTTAATCTTAGTTAGAAGAGGAAGTGAAAATGCAGCTGTCTTTCCAGTTCCAGTGTGTGCTTGACCTACTACATCCATACCTTTTAAAATAAATGGTATAGCTGCCTCTTGAATAGGAAAAGGAGCTTCAAACCCGTTTTCAGTGAGTGCTTTAAGGATTTCGACTCCAAGTCCTAACTGTTGAAATGTCGTTTTCAATTTATCTTTTCACATTATATCCAAAAGGTACGGAAGACTCCAATGTCCCAGTATTTGTTTAAATACCTAGTTAATCCAATCCGTTATTCTTTTGCTCGTTTATTCTAGAAATTACGCGCATATAAGGTATACGGAAGAAATATCTCGTAATTAGTTAATTATACAGATAGAGATCAGTCAAATACAGCAAGAGAATATTTTAAATAACTTATTGGAAGCAATTAGTACGTATATTACGTTATGATTGAAGATAATGGTCTGAAGGAGAAAAAGTTGCGTGGCTCTGGTGGCTATACTTATGCAAAAGTGACAGAAGAGGAACAGAAAAGAGCTAATCTAGGTGGACCCGAACTATTTATTGCAGGAATAGGCCGGCTAGAACAGAATAGATTTTCAAAATATTATTGTAATAAATGTGAAAGGGAATATGAAGGTTCACCGGAAATAAATTATGAAAATCCAAATGAAGAGCTTGGAGAAGGAGTGACGCTCATTGAAAAAGGTGAATATAATTGTAGAGCATGCAGTAATACGCTAGCACAATATCGAAAATTTGAAACTCCAGTTACATCTACGACGGTCGAACCTTCCTCATCAAAGCCCATAGAGTCACCACCTTATAAAAAGGATGGAGCATCTTCGGCTAATCTTTTGCAGCAATCTGCCGACACTAATGCTTCTGTTGATAAAACCACAACCGTGTCAAACAAGGTCGGATTCATTCCCATACAATCCTTAGTAGGTATGCCTGCTTATGATAGTGAAGCAACACTGGTTGGCAGAGTTAAGGAAATTGGATTACGAAGATCATTGGAAGGAACAGTACAGATCAGCATCAAGATCGAACGGCATGATAATAACGATGTTAGCACTAATATCGAAGACGAAGTATTATGGAACAATATTTCGAAGATTGGAGACATTGTTCTTCTTACTTATAGAATAACGAACACAGGAACGACTGATTCTACACCTCCTTCCACCAAAAGAACAGTAAATTGCCGTTCATGCGGCTATCAAAATCAAGAAAATGCAGCTTTCTGTGAAGAATGCGGAACGAAATTAATGTAGACTTCGATTTTAATTCCTCAACCCTATTCTTACATCTACTGTACGTGCTCCTCTTCCCTCTTCTAGTACCAGCAGAGGGTTCATGTCGAATTCTTCAATTTCTGGAAAGTCAACTATTAGCTGCGAAAGTCGCTGAAGACTATCCACTACTGCTTTTAAATCCGACGATTTCTCTCCTCTTACACCTTTCAGCAATTTAATGGTCTTTATTGATTCGATCATCTTGGCCGCCTGGTACTCGTCAATGGGTGCTAATCTAAATACAACATCCTTAAGAATCTCAACATATATACCGCCAAGGCCAAACATAATAAGCGGTCCAAATAATGGATCTTGTTTTGCACCTAGAATTATTTCCTTGGCTGATTTTACCATTTCCTGTACAAGAACACCATTGATTTCTGCATGGGGATTGTATTTTTTAGCATTATCGGTTATTGTTTTGAAAGCTGCACGAACTTCTTCATAGCTTTTCAATCCTACTTTAACCCCTCCAGCATCTGACTTATGGATAATATTCGGTGATGCAATCTTCATGACAACTGGAAGACCTATTTCTTCGGCAGCCTCTACACATTGTTCCACATTGGTTCCAAGGATGCTTTTTGGAGTAGGGAAGCCATATGCGGTAAGAATATCGTAACCTTCTTCTTCCAACAAATTTAGTCTGCCTCGACCTCTGACATTATCAAAAATTGTCTTTACCTTTTCTCTATCTACACTGAATCTTTTAGGTTCTGTTACAGAATCTGATAACCACTTGCTGAAATTATACATTGCGTGTAGAATTTGTATAGCAGGTTCTGCGTACATAAAATGGGGTATCCCTCCATCTGAGAGAATTTCTTTATTTTCGGCACCTTCCGCAAGGCCCATTAATGCGGCTAGCATAGTCTTGCCGGTACGCTTAGATGCTTTGACAATGGTCCTTGCTAGCTCATTGTAATCTAAGGTGGCAGAAGGGGTGCACATTGTAACGACTGACCCGACATTTTGATTTGATAATATTTCGTCAAGTACTTTTTCAAATCGGTTAAAGTCCGCATCACCCACTATGTCTATAGGATTTCTAGCTGACCCATGTGGCGGTATTACTTTAGCTATTTGTTCCCTCGATGCAGAGATATCAGCCATTTTCAATCCAAATTTTGAACAGGCATCAGTTGAAATAATAGCTGGGCCTCCTGCATTCGAAACTATTACAACCCCGCTGTCACTTGGCGGTATAGGTTGTTTTGAAAAAGCAGTAGAAAGATCAAATAACTCTTGCATTGTATCTACTCTAATTACACCACATTGAGTAAACAAGGCATCATAAATTTCATCGGCTCCCATTAGAGCTCCCGTATGTGACATTGCTGCCTTAGCGCCCTCAGGGGTTCTGCCTGCTTTCTGGACTATAATTGGTTTTTTGTTTTCTCTTGTAATCTTTTTAGCAGTTTCCATAAAGCGCCTGCCATCATGAATATCTTCAAGATACATGACAATAACTTTTGTCTCTTGATCATCTGCTAGCAATTCAAGAACATCATTTTCATCCATATCCACTTTATTTCCCATACTAATTACCTTTGAAAAGCCTATTCCTTGAGCCATCGCATCTTCTACTGTTGCCGCACAAATTGCACCGCTTTGCGATATCAATGCTATGTTACCATATTTTGGGGTAATCTTCAAGAAGGTAGCATTCATCATGTTGCGTTCAGATAAACTCATAATTCCAAGACAATTTGGACCTATTATCCGTGTGCCATATCTTCTGCCGATTGCTGCCACTTCCTTTTCGAGCTTAGCACCATCCTCGTCTACTTCCTTGAATCCAGCCGAAACAATAATTGTGCCCTTAATTTTTTTCTTACCGATTTCTTCCATCACAGCAGGTATAGTTCTATTTGGAGTTGCAACTAAAGCGAGATCAATATCCTCTGGAACATCAAGAACACTTTTGTATGCATTGATTCCAAAAACAGTTGGATTAGAAGGGGTAATTGGAATTATTTTTCCTTTATAACCATTTATAATATTAGAAAAAATCGCTCTACCAACTCCAGGTTTTTCAGATGCTCCTATAATTGCAATAGATCGTGGAGCAAGGAAAATCCTTTTTAAATCAGTAGCAAAAGTCGACATATAGGAAATAAAGTTATGAGAGGATAGTTATAAATGCGTTCTGTTTTCTATAGTAGAAAAAATTTATTCCAAAGAATCAGAATATGCTACCACAGAAGAGTAACCTTTAATTTTAACATAAAAAATAAGAACCTATTGGATGGAGTTATAAATACTATCGTAGACTCTGATATGGGGGATCTTATTGCTGACCTTCAAACCTTAATACAATGTCCTAGCGTTTCCGCAAAGGGACAGGGCCTTGTTCATTGTGCAAAAATTGTTTCAGATATTATGAATAAAGCAGGTATCAAAGCTGAAATATTATATCTTGACAAAAATTATTCAGGAACAGGTGATGATAAAATTCCTCCACCGATAATTTATGGCGAAGTCGTATCTAAATCAAATCCTAATGGAAAGACTATTTTGTTTTACAATCATTATGATGTTCAACCAGTAGAGCCAATAGAACTATGGGACGAAGATCCGTTCAGTGGAAAAGTTGCAGGAAATTTTATCTTTGGACGCGGTTCTGCTGACGATAAAGGAGAGTTAATAACCAGAATCAAAGCTGTAGAATATTATCTAAAGAAAACTGGCGATGTACCATGTAATGTTAAATTTATTATAGAAGGAGAGGAAGAGATCGGAAGTGTACATCTTGAAGATTACCTTGTGACATACAGACAAAAACTTGAATGTGATGTGGTAATTTGGGAGTTTGGTTATATTGATGCAAACGATACTCCAATTATCAGTCTCGGCATGAAAGGCCTGCTTTATGTCGAGTTGACTGCACGGGGTCCAGACAGAGATGCTCATTCTAGTCTCGCAGTTTTGATTGAAAATCCTGCTTGGAAGCTCGTGAGAGCAATAAACAGTTTAAGAGATGATAAAGGAACAATCTTGATTAAAGATTGGTATCGAGAAGTAAAAGAGTTCACTCCGGAAGAACTCTACCTCATATCCAATGAACCTTTTAACGAACAGGAGTTTAAAAAGGAATACGGCATACATAAATTTGTAAATGATCTGAAAGGAGTTGAAGCTATCAAAGCGTATGTGGGAATGCCAACATGTAATATCGCAGGTCTAATATCAGGTTATACAGATAAAGGTGCAAAAACTGTGCTTCCTGCCTTCGCTACGGCTAAACTAGATTTCAGGCTAGTTCCTAACATGGATCCTGAAAAGCAATTCGAGCGACTCAAAAATCATTTAAAGGAAAATGGGTTTAACGACGATGGAATAGAAGTAAAGATCATACATGGAGAGGCAGCTGCTAGAATATCAGCCAATAATCCATTTGTAAATCAAGTTGAAAAATCTGCAAGGAAGGTTTTCGGGACCGCCACAATGAGTGTCTCTTCCGCTGGCACAGGACCTATGTATCCGTTTGTTAAAGTTCTTAAAGCACCTTGCATTTCGATAGGCAGCACCTATGTTTTTGCGAGAATTCACTCGCCGAACGAATTTGCAAGAATTGATCTTCTAAATAAGATGACAAAATGCCTAGGCAACATAATGGAAAATGTGTCTATAGATTGATTAGTTCTCAGTCAACCATAGAAAACTAACTAGTTGTCAGCAACTAACTATAGTACTCATGGAAAGAAATATCATTAAATTATTTGCAACTATTGTTGTAAATGTGCTGCAGGATAAGGAAAGGTTATGGTTTTGGACTGGCTTGTTGTGCGTATCTCTGTAACGACGGCGTGAGCGTTGTCTTTAAATTTAAAGTATGACCATCCCTATAGACGGTCAAAATTACACTATTACCTACAGATTTATGTACGTCAATATATGAAATCAATTCATCAGTCTTTGTTACATTATGTCCATCAATGGCTAGTATTATATCTCCGCCATGTTTTATAGAGTATTGATCTGTAGTGCTTCCATGTATTCCTGCTTTATCAGCAGGACCATTCTTTGCAATTGTATTTACGTAAATCCCGTTCAAATTTGCTATCTGACTGTTATTATTATTACCACTACCATTTATTGTCTGTGCCAGATCTGATGTTAATGTAACTCCACTAAGTCCAAGATATGGATGTACATAACTTCCCTTTTCAATTAGTGTAGGAACTATTCGTGTTATTGTGGAAGATGGAATTGCAAAACCCGATCCAGAATACCCTAGAGTATTGACTAAGGGATTAATTGGTATATCTGTTTGAATTACTTTAGGAATAGAAAGTCTCAAAATGGGATCTGGTGAAAAGCTTCCTATGAGATTGTTTGCAATGTTTATTCCAACAACCTGTCCTTGAATATTGAGTAAAGGTCCACCAGAGTTACCGGGATTAATCGGTATATCTGTTTGAATTAACTCTGGTATTGAAAACCCAGCTGTTCCGCCAGCTGCTGGTAACACACGTCCAATTGAGTTCACAATACCTGTAGTGAGAGTGTTGTCAAGCCCAAATGGATTACCAATGGCAATAACTGGATCACCAACCTCTAATTTAGAAGAGTTTCCAATTATTAATGGTTTGAGTAGTAGTTTTTGTTGTTGCCCTTGAGTGGGGTTTTGGATTTGCAGAACTGCAATATCGCTATAATTATCAGTTCCTATTACGTTTGCTTTATATCTATTTCCATTTACCAACGTTACATCTACTATTTTTGCATCACCTAGTACATGATTGTTAGTAATTATATGTCCGTGATTGTCATATACAAAACCCGAACCTAAGGTAATATTATTTATTAATGCGTTAGAGATATTGCTACTTGTTGGAGCTTTGTATGTTATTTGTATAACAGAGTTTTTCACATTATTGAATATGATATTCAGGGAAGTGGCAGATGTAGACAGACGGGAGCCATTATCTGAATAGATGGAGGGCTGTTGTATAGCCATAGCAGTAGGTTGAACCATTAAAGACCAGTCTACGATTAGAAATGCAAAGGCCATTGCATATAATATAACCTGCGAATTTTTCATTGTAGATGATATAAATTAAACAAGTCTTATAGGAGTTATTACATGCTGATTCAGACATAAAAACCAGTAAAGTTTCTACAAAGAACATTAAAATAGTATTAGGACTCGAGAAAACGTGACGAACATCCTATTGCATTTGATGATGAGATGCCAACTAACTCTTCGTTTCATCTAAGGAATCATGTACCTTCTGTCTTACCTAAATCAAATCGCAAACGTAAATGTAAAAGCTCAAAGATTCTTTTCTTCCAGACAGAAATAAAAGCAGTAATTAAGGTTATCAATTGATATGAACACTGGCAGGCTAATCGGTTATCTTAAGAATTCTATGTACTCTGCATTCAGGCATACCATGGTTCATCACAGGTAAATGAATCTCAGAGCGAGTGTCTCCAGGTTTAGTTATTTATTAAAAATTATATTATACACTACTTTCACTAACTCCACTGTGATCATTTATACATGCATAATTAACTAATCTAATTTTTACTTATTATCATTGTGGATTGACGATGTCATTTTACCTATGGCTTGGCATAAAAATGCCGCAGATATATTTTCTTCACGTGTGTCTTCTACTCTCATATTATGAACATTCACAGCATGCTCAGAAATATCCTTCAAGACATCATCTACTGTTTTACCTTCTGCTATGTAATTACATTCTAATCCCGATTCTTTACAAGACAGCTTTATCATAATTGCTTTGTAAAAACTCTTGCATAACTATGTATTAAAATATTTCAGCAGCTGGTCCATGTATTATGATAAATTCGGCTACCTAATAAGAGACAGAAAAAGAATCAAAAGCACTTTGTGATGTAATTAATTTTAATCCCGTAAAACTATTACCCCTATGCAAACGATGAGAATGTTGAGTAAAGAGTAGGGCAAAGACAATCCAACACTCAGTGTCTGAGTCAAGAAAGTCTTATTATTTTTACATATTTCTACGGTCCTTTGAATTCTACTACAGAGTAAAATGCATTTTTGCCTGAATCATCAAAGTTAAGATATGGTGTACTAATACGCATAATCCTTGACTTTGCTGCTTCTGCAAGTTTCCATATGAAGCCTTTTGGCAGATGTATTTTGGTTTCTTGTTCCTCTCCAGTTATAGGATTTTTGAAGCTTTCAATCTGTACATTCATAACATCAGGTACTGAAAAGCTACTTTTCTTTCCATCTATATTCACATTGATATCAACAAACTGTGGATCAAGTGAATATTTTATAGTGCCAGCAAACAATGCAAAGGGACCTTCCCCTTTAGCCTGACCAGAAAATATGCTAATAGATGCTTTTCTTTGATCTTCGCTTGCTTTCTTTGTAATAAACAGCTGCATGGTACCATTACCTTCATGGATAGCCTTTGGCCATGAGTATACAGGAACTATATCGAGGCCATCTATTTTCACATCTCCATAATTTCCTGATTCAATGTGGTATAATACCAACGCTCTGCAAAAACCACTTGTCGGAAAGCCATTAAAGTTACAAGGACAGCCATAGTCACAATTGCAGGTTTCAACATATTGTGCTTTAATATGCCACTTTGGAATTTGTTGTTCACTGATAGTTGGTGATGAGGATGACGATGATGACAAAGAAGAAGACGATGTAGTCATTTGCACTAATGGATAGTTGTTGATACTAATATAAAAAATATTTGTAAATAATAAATAGCATCGGAAACGAGAAGAGGCCGGTGAAATAACAATTACAAATCCTTCATTTGAGTGGATTTACTAATGAATGCACGACATGTGGACGCATTATTGGAAAGAATAAGAGTAATCCTATATTCTTTTTTCTCTTCGTCGATAATATAAAATGAAAAGACGATTATCAGATAGAAGGAAGATCTGAAAGCCGGTAGCAAGGTTCTTTTCCCTCCCTTCCATTGGTCTTGAAGCGACACATACTTTAACACCTTTCTTTCCCATGTTCTTCTATTGCTTTCTTAGTTGTCTGCAGATTCGTTAGCTATATCAGCGATCATTACTTACCTTCAAAAGCATAACTTTACATTAAATTCACCATAAAGAACAGAAAACCTATTAGTAGTCTGTGCTTGCGAAACTATTTGGGTACCACAATGGAAATATGTGACTTTAAAGAACTGTTCAACTATAATCATACAGTTAGACAAAATTATATTGATGCATTTAAACAAAAATTATCATGGGAAGATATGATCAAAAACCGAGAAACTGGGTGGTTGTCATTAAAGGACACCTTACTGCATATAATTTGGGTTGAAGACTCGTGGATTAATTATTCTATTCAAGGTATAGAAGATCCCAATAGACCATTTCCTTATTCTAATTACAATTCATGGAATGCAATTGACGACTATAGCCTTGCTTCTCTTTTAAAGATCAACAATTATTTGGATTCGCTTATGCCAAAAGATCTATTGAGACCAGTTTCGCGACTTAACATTGATGGAATAAGAAGAACCACAATAGTTAGAGACGTGCTAATTCATGTCATAGCCGAAGAACTGCATCACAGAGGAGAGATCATCGCAATCCTTTGGCAAATGAATTTCCAACCTCCCGATATGGGTTGGCTTTCAGTTATGAAAAAAACAGATCCTGTATGGATATTGAAGTAAGAAAGAAGGAAAGAAATATGATAGTTAGAGTTTCTCGAAAGAGCAATATGAGATAATAATGTATCATATAGATACTATCTACTTCATAAGTACGAAGCAGTAAAAAAGAAAAAAACAAAATCCTGACTATAATGACATGTTAAATATAGTCAGAAAATTAGTAGTACTAAATATGATCGTGTAACAAAGGTATACATAGATGGTGCGAATCCTTCATTTATCAGGTCATTATATCTAAAACTTGGTCTAGATCCAGAGTATGAAAAATCTATCAAATTTATCTAGATAATAAAATTGACCGGCAGGCGCAGCTCAAAATCATTCCGGTAAATTTTGCAACAGAACATAGAGCAATGTTAGGTTATTTGAAAAATAATCTATTAGCAATCGATAGGTGTGTTGATAAATTGATAACTTCTCTTTGAACAGCACCAGAAAATAACGGAAAATTAGACAAAGAACAGACTACATACGATGATCTTTTTGATGTGCTGCGTTTATCCTGTAATCTTTACAGGTTTACATAGGTCATTAGGTGGTCAATTTCATAAAATATCGTCGTATTATCAATAGTAGTTGGCGCTGCCTAAACCTATTACCTGATCTTTACATACTCGAATGATTTTAGATAGATTCTGCTTCTCTGATTCTTTTGTGCTTATTTCTCTTTTGAGTTTTCAAATTGAACTTCTACTGATCGCAAATCCTTATTCGCAATTCTAATAAGTTTAACTACGTGTTGTATATTCATTCCTGCATAGTTCGGAATGAAAATTATATATAGGCTATTGTTAAGTAACCGTCTCTAATTTTTGTCCTAACAAAGTTCCATCATATGCAAAATTGTTATTCATTATCGCATTGGCATATTTTGAAAACATGGAACTATCAATACATGAACCATGCATAGGATAAACCATATTTGGTAATAGATTTACAAGACGTATAGTGGTTCTTCTAACTGGTCCTTCGCTTGCAAATATTCCTCCACCTCTGTAAAGATTGATCATATATTGAGACAAGTCATCTGAAATAACAGGTTTATTATCTCCTGGCTGTATAAACAAATCAGATGGAAAAAGTGATTTTGTTGTTTCTTCAAAAATCATCATGCTATCCCAATGATGTACATGTGGAGTCATAACAAACTTGAAACTTCTTTTACCTGTCTTTAAAATTTCGTTATCCCAAAATGAAATATGATCAACTGGAATATTATACCATCCAGTTAAATTTAACTTTGAACTTAAATCGCTACATATTAATTTTGCATCAGCCGATTCAAGAAACTCCATTCCACCCCATTCATCACTTTCAAAATGAAGAAATGCCACGTATGTCAATTTCTGCAACGGAATAACTTCTTTTACTTTTTCTTCTATTTTCTTGTACATACCAATAGGACCAGTATGGATAAGTATTGGCTTTTCATCATTTACTAAAAATTGATTGTATGTAATACTAAAGGTGTCTGTAAATCCCGAAATTCTGTATATTCCATCATGAATCTCAGAAATCTTTACATCAATATCTTTGGGATTATAATATGTCTTCTTCACCTCTGGCATAATTTACAAAATTAGTAGTGTCTTTCTATTTCTTATAAACTGATCCTTATTTAACAACATGGAGGAAAGAAGAGGAAACAATGGTAGTAATACAGCTGGATATATTATTCATGTTAACCTTCTTTTTCTCCTTTTAGATATTATGCTGATCGCATATAAATCAAGATTTGCAGGAGAATAATCTAAAATATTGATAACTATATATTCAGATTAAAATATTAATTCATAATAATGGATTTTGGCAAACTTTGTAATGACATCTTGAATCTTGACCCAAAGATCCGTTTCGCTGGTATATGCGATGAGACTGGTGAACTCAAGTATGGTGGCCAACGTGAAGGTATTAAGAACCTACTCTCATCAGAGGAAACAAAAAGATCTAATTTGCAGGCGCTAGCTAGATGGGGATTACGTAACTCACTTGCTCCTAAGATTGGCAAAGGAAAATATGCCATGGCAGAATATGAAAAGATTAAACGCATAACAGTGCCATTAGAGAATTATCATTTACTATTGATAACTACAGAGATAGAAGCTGATCACGGGAAAGTTATAGACAGTACTCTGAAGCTCATCCAGAGTTAAAGTTGATACTGTAGGATAGGCAACACATTTTATAGATGTTTAATTTGGCGCCCTATAACACTAGCAGCACAATCGGGCCTTCGTCTCAGCAGTCGTTTGCATTCCTTATTTTTTTATCTAGATTGTGATTATTTGCAAAGTCAATACTTTCTATATATGAATAACCTAGCTTGTATATGATAAGACAACTACTTTAAACTTGAAGTTATAAATCATGTCTCCGCAAACAACATCCATCCAGCTAGCCAATAAAGAAGAACGATCCATCATTCAGATCCTGCACAAGGCCCATTGTGTCCAATGAAGTGATGAGTTGCCGTGGTATAATAGTAATAGGCATAGCTTCATTTCGAGAGAATTGGAGTACTACACAATCATACGGCGATAAGGGCAACCCAATAGGCAGCTCTTGGAAAGCCACATGTCTTTGAGAGATCTAGTTGGATTTTATTTTTATATCAATCACACAAGATCATAAGATTTATTGTATTCTGAATCGATCTGATTCTCATCATTTTATAATTGCTTTATTACCTGAATGAGTAAATTCAGAATCCATGAACCTAAAATTGGTTTTTCCTATTTTCCCTCTGATCTTTTAACGTTAAACCTACCTTCTACAAAGACGGGTTCGTCAATTCCCCAACCCCACTTCTTCATAGGTTTTATCCTTATATATTGAGTCTCTGAATGACCAGTTCCTTCCATATACCCGCCTTTACGAGTAACCGTATCAGCAATACCGTGAATTCTGATGCCGCGAGGATCCCAGGGATCAGCAGTCTTTAAATCATCTATGACAAGTGCAACCCTATTATTTTTCAGAATATTTTTGTATTTTGTAGATTTTAGAATGTTCATTCCACCTACATAGAAGTAGTCCCCATCGAAATCAAAACCAACAGGTACAACATCTGGCTGTATGGATTCTTCTTTTTCTTGTAACGACGACGTCATAGTGGCCGCTGTGGCTATTCTTGCAAGACGCTGTGACTTGAGATATTCTATTTCTTTTTCAGAGAACATTGATTTAGTCATTATTATTATTACATCCACCTCATCTTTCTTTGAACTTTATACTATTATGTGTACCTTTTCACAGAATACATTATTACTATCTGACTTAAGTAAAATGTAAATATGGTATTATATGGTTACCGAACACCAAAACAATATCTGTCTCATACTTTATTGCGGTTAGAAAGAAAGTATCAATGATAATCGAAGACGATGATAAAACATGATGGCATCTAATGACCTTACTAACTTTGGGTTGATTTTTATTGATATTACCTCTCCAAACAACATACTTATCATCTGATTTTCTGATACAACTCCATTATACCACATTGGAACGCTTGTCACTTTTCGCAAGTGAACCTAGTGCTGTCATCTTCATAGATTCTAGATCGCCATAAACTTGCCCAAATCCCATATCATACAATAGCTGTCGGGATTCTTCGTTATCTGAAATATTCTTTATTCTAAAGTAATCAACACCATCATAGAAGACTGCAAAAAGACCAGAGATAGCGGCTCCTGCAAATACTGGTTTTATTTTGTTGCTGCTACCACTGCCATTGCCTGCAGACACATTTTTCAAACCGTCTATACCTTCCTTCTGCTTCTTTCTATTAAGTCGTAATCTACCTATATCTATGAAATCATTATTATTTCTACCTTCTTCGTTGTTATTGACCTTTCCTCCTAATTCTGCTTCTCCATCTTTTTTGCTATTCAATTCTTTGACCAATGATTTTCCCGGCAGCATTATGTTCCGCGTACAATCACAAAACTCACATTCCATTGTACATTGGTCTCTTAACCGCGCATCTTTAACTTCAATAACATCATCAAAATATTTTTTCAAAACTGGAATCTCCATAGCCATAGGATACAATCCACCTTCTAAGCAGTAGCATACTTCAACAAAATGTACTACATCATTCTGATCTATGGTTCCCTCCCTTAATGCTGCCTGCATACCTTCATAGAATATGTTACCTTGTGCGAGAGAGCCAGACTCTATAGAATCAGCTAATCTTTGCTTTCCACCAGGAGTTAGCTTACATTTAATGTAATATCGCATATTTGTTTAGTTAATAGAATTAAATCACATATTCAACCATTTAAGCATTAAGACTGTCTTAACAAGGCGCAGCGTAATTATGAACAATATCATCTGTTTTCATCGAGAATTTTGGCGAAATTGTACGATGTCAGCTTTGCTAATATTTATTTCAAGGCTTAGGTTCCAACTTCTTTTAATATCACATAGAAATGGGTCATCCATTCGGTATGTACCATTCGAGTCTTTTTGGTAAATTCTACAATCTGAGCTTTGTTGATGTCTGTTAATTTATCGGTAATTTCAAAATCATCATGACAGAAGTATAAGGACGTTTATCTTTAACACCATCATCATTGTCATACGAACAATTAAAAACAAAAATAGAGCACTTGTTTTTTTCAAGCAGAAATCTATGTCAGCGAAGAAAGACTTATAGTTGACAAGGAAAAATTAGGGGCATGCCAGTAAAACTAGGAAAGAAGAAATACGAAAAATTTTCAGATGCATCTTCAGCAATTCAGAAAAAGAAGGGTATATCAAAAGACAGAGCTAATGCTTATGTTGCATCAGTAGAGCGTAAGCAAGGTATAGAACCGAGGACAGGAAAAAAGACAGGAACGGCAAAGAAAAGTAGACGAAAAGCAAAGAAATAACTAGGCTGCTATTGATAGCAGTTAACTTTCTTCTTGTCGTCCGTACAGATGAGGAGACTGACAGGTCACAATTAAGCATAATTTTTTATCATCTACATCCAGATTATCAAATATCAACAATGAGTCAGCGATTGTAACACGTGGAACCATAATTGACGACCCATAATTTAATCTTCCGCCCAAAATCAAAGCTACAACTAAAACCCTATTTCTGTGCTTGCAGGGTTCCATAGCTTAAGGGGCATTAATTGAAGAATAATCAGTAGAGGCGTAATTTTGTCTATTTGTAACTATTAAATGGAGACAACATCTTTTTAGTAAAGATTTAATCAATCTGCGTATATTGTAATTATCGTTATTTGACAGCAGGAAGAAAAAACATCTTAATCTTAGGAGCTGGATTTGGAGGATTAGCAACAGCTAATTTATTACAAAAAAACCTTCCACAAAAAGAATGTCAAGTTACAGTCATTGACAAAAGCCAGTATTTTATGATGGGACTTGTGAATTTATGGATACTGAGCGGAAATAGAAGTTTGGAGGATTCTCGAGTTCTTTTGAATAAGTTAGAAAACAAAGGAATTAAGTTTTTGTGCGATGAAATAATAGAGATAGATCCTTCTAGAAATAGTGTTACTGTTAGAACCAACCACAATAAAATAGAGTACGATTATTTGATAGTTGCATTAGGTGCAGAACTTGTGCCAGAAAAAATCAATGGATTTGAAGCTAGTGGATGTTTTAACATATATGATGCTCAGCAAGTCCCACCTCTACGACAAAAAATACTCTCTCTAAAAAGTGGTCGTATAGTGATATGTATAACAGATATTCCATATAAATGTCCACCGGCACCTTATGAGGTGTCGTTATTGATTAATGATATCTTAATTAAAAATGGAACAAGAGATTCTATTGATTTGGACATGTTTGTACCAACATCAATTTCATTACCTGCTGCTGGAGCAAATATAAGTCAAGAAGTTGTTAACTTGCTCAATAATAGCCATATTAATTTCCATCCATTACATAAATTAAGAAAAGTATTGGATAAAGAAACGATAGAATTTGAAAATGGAAATAAGATAAACTATGATCTGTTAATAGCAATTCCACCTCATCAGGTTCCTCAAGTGATCAAAAATTCTGATTTACTAACAGATAGAAATCAGCATTGGATTAGTGTTGATAGATTTACTCTTAGAACAAAATACAAAAATGTCTTTGCAATAGGAGATGTAACGGAGATTAGGCTTGACAATGCTATGACCATTCCCAAAGCCGGAATATTTGCAGAAGGTGAAGCAAAGGTAGTTAGCCAACAAATTATTAATGAAATTACGAATAATAATAATAATAAATCACATAATACTCAGTTCGACGGAAAAGGATTTTGTTTTATGGAAGTAGGAAATAAAAAGGCAGGATATATTGATGCTAACTTCTATAAAGAAGGAGGCCCTACTGTTAGGCTTGATCCTCCTTCAGAGGAATTATATCAAAAGAAACATGATTTTGAAAGAAGCAGGTTAAACGAGTGGTTGGCGTAATGATATGAGTTATATATGTACTGCTCTCCCACCTGTTCCCATATAGTCCTCCTCTTCTGGAACATCTGCAAGCATCATCATTTCTCTTTTTGGTATTACCACTTGAGATGTAATACACGGTTTGATAGGGTGACGTCATAATAAACAATTTAAATTAAATATACATTTTGTTCTAATTCTTTTTTGTATTGTCTAGCAATATTGGCTTTCCTGTCTTGATATTCACGTTTACCTTTATCATGATTATAATTATTTTCAGAATCAGGAAGGTTATTCAAGGAACAAAAGTAAATGTCAAAAAGACAATTATTTTTTCTGCTTATTTCCTTGCTATTACGTCTTTCTTAGTTTACAATTCTTTTTTGATTGGTGGATTTCCTGTTGCATATGTTACTCCTTATTTTGCTATTGCTGTCGTGGCAGCATATTGTTCTTATTGGTATTCTAAAAGGACTCTTTCCTTTCATAAGGTACCTAATGGCAATGCTAGTAGTTTCACTATCTATGCAAAAGGAGGACTATCAATTTATCTGATATATACTGTAGCATTAACCATACGAATTGTAATTAACTTTCTATTCATAGGTTCGGAGAAATTTTTTTTTAATAATCAAGAATCAGTACTAGCGAATAATACTGCTATCGCTGTTCTGCCCTTAATTAGCACAGATACAGCAACGACGACACTGGCTTTGGTAGTTACTGACACACTTCTTATAATTGGAGCAGGTCTGCTTCTAGGAAGAAATGTAAGAATTCTAAAATACTTGTATAAAGAGAAACAGAGAGTAAAGTAGAAAAATAGAGTTCACTTTAATCGTAAACTTGTAATTAGAACCAAAAGTTATAAATAAATAAATAAATAAATAAATATTGTATGTTATTTTTATAGGCTAAAGCTCACCATAGAACAACTACTAAAAGCAGGTCTGTCAAATACAATAAAGAATGGAGATGACAAGAACAGCATTTGTTGAGAATAATAATAATAATATTTTTCTTCACTTTCAATATCATAGTGATCATCCATGTAACAATCTTTTCAAGACATGCAATTACTATGGAAAGTTAGGTAGATGAGGTTATAATACCTGGGAGTGGTATATATATGTTAGAGCTACATTGTCAGAAAAAGAGCAAGAAATAAGCAGGCTTAAAGATGTAGGAAGAAAGTCGAATGATCAGAGCAAGGCAAAAGGTGCCATTGATAGGCTTACTGTGTATGGAAAAGAAGGAATAATACCTATAACTGAAATTATCGAGGACCCTGCTGTGCACGAATCGATCAAACAATATGGTCTGAATGCTATCAAGAGAATACGAATATTTACTCCTTTTAAACCGTAGGAACTATTTCTATAATGATTAATATTCTGAAATCCCCAAATTTCAAGATATTCTAGTCTTGTTTTCCTCCGTGTTTTCAATAAAGCCTTTGAAATTTCACAGGTCATTCTTGTATTCAATTGGGAGGATGCCATCAGATCTTACAATACTTTTTTTATAGACCTTGTTGTTGAATATAACCATAAAAACAGAAACGTTCAGCCTATGCATGATGGTTTTTGAAATTTAACACAATTCTAGGCAACGGCTATAAATGAGAAAACTGATACAACCACTACACATAAGAAAATGCCTTCGGCTCCCCTTTAAGCTCACTTACTAGGATTAACTCAACTGTAAAATATTTGTTTATTTATCTATATGATCTATCACCTTTGGATTTAGACCTATTATTCCTTATGATAAGGCATAAAAAAACCAATGACCCCAGAAGAGATTTCCAGAAAAGCAGATAGAGATAAAAGTACCACTTTTAGATCTTTGCAGAAATTAGTTAGCTTGGGCATTTGTATAAAAGAAACAAAGGGCATAAAAGAAGGAGGATATTACCACATCTATAGTGCAATAGATATAAAGTCATTTAAGATGGATACAGAGAAGAAAGTAAAAGAGCTTGAAACAACGTTTCACAGATTGTTAAGAAGATTTGAAGATAATATGCAGGAAATTATCTCATCAGTTTATGATGAAACAACTACAATTATGATATAGCCTCCAACAATAAAGATCTACGTCATCAGATTCAGTTCAGGTATTTGAGGTTATCAGCAAAGAATCTCTAATTAATGCATAGCGTAGATAGAGGCCAACTCATTCGGTTTGTGTTATAGCGGCATCAACACTGTGACATATCCGATCCAAACTTTCCGTAAACATATAATCAAAGTTCTGTACTATTGCATCGTTCATTATCTAGGCGACAAGAGCTGCCCTATTGAATTGAGTATTATTTTTGCAGCTTGGGTTCTTTCAGATCTAATTTGACTATAACAATCTTGAACCTCCTGTTTGGTAAGGCTTCCGTCTTTTGCTGCTTTTGACTCACAATCAGACAATTTCTTTGAATCTTCTACAGGCGACCCGTTATATGAGA
>JBEVTH010000009.1:0-1388 GCA_041156085.1 Candidatus Nitrososphaera maunauluensis | reverse complement strand
CATTTAACACTCTTGACGCTCTGGAGCCCGCATTGTCTGCTGCATATTTTTCATACCACCATCCTCGCCCCTCATAACTGCTTGTCTTAGTATCTTGAAAGGAGTCTGTTGATACTTTAGTAGGGTATGGTCTTCCACTCTCACTATCGTCTTTATAAGTCACTCCTCCTGACTTGACATCTATAAAGAAAGAGTTCAATAGCGATTTCGCAGTTTCTATATATTTTTTATTATCTGTTATTTCATCAGCCTTTATCAGTACTTGTATTGCAGCACCTTGAGCCAAAGCAGAGCGCCAAGGTGACTCTATATTGTAGAATGGCCATGGGAAATTGTATTGCAATATAGAAAATTGTTGTCGCGGATGATATACCGCATTTTCAATTATCCAGTCAGCATCGTTGATAAAGAATTTCTTTGCTATATCACTTCCTGTTTTTTTATATTCGTTATAGTAGTCAAATGCTTTGATAGCTACGGTGACAGGATTACGTTGGAGGCCAATGTAAATTCCATGTATAGTACCGTAATCTACGTAGGGAATGCCCATATTGTCAATTACAACGGGATTATAAAAAGAAGATGCAGAGTTAGATGGAGGTGATGCTAAAAATGGTGGCAGTTGGGATGATGGAGGTATTATTATTGTAGGCAGTGGAATCGGTAGTCCTATACTAGCATTGACGGAAATAATATTGTTAGAAAACAAAGTAATAACAAGCATGATTGCTATAATAGTAGCAAGTACTTCTGCAGTATTTATAAATCTCATCCGACAGCCGATGTGCTCTATCTTTGTTTAAATGACTTAGGACACATAATACAATGAAATTATGAACATAAATTTGAACGCTATTTTCTATTAAAAAATTCGTATTCGATAAATACGTGAACTCAATCGTAACTATATAAGGGATAGACGCCGTGTTCGTCTTCGAGTCGTTTTTGTTTCAAATCAGAACAAAATGCATCGATAAATAAAATAAAATCCAACTTCATCTAGCTATCGCAACTCGATATATGAAGGATATATTTTTTATCTAGGACTAGATATTTTTGGATCTTATTTTTATTCTAGTTGAATCAGCTATTTCTGAACGATCAGAATCAGCTATTAAGCAGATGGGCTTTTTAGTTGAAGGTGAACTTTCTGCTACTTTATTGACTATGGGAAGAGACGGGTGGGTATTTCCCACGTATGATGTATGAATAAGATTTTCCCTTCTCATGCTGCCGGCAAACCTGTCGAGTGAATTTCATCACGATCGCTATATCCTTGCTATAATAACGCAAAAGTATAACGAGATATTGGAACTCTAATGCGTGCTATGAGTTGCTGCATATCAATACCCAAAACTACAAACTCTTCTTCTGTATATGGTATGATA
>JBEVTH010000008.1:0-29922 GCA_041156085.1 Candidatus Nitrososphaera maunauluensis | reverse complement strand
TAAGTATGGAAGGCTCATTTAGCAATTTTTTATAAAACTATTATTGGATCTAATTGTATCTTTTATATAGAGATAGTTATTGCTTTGATTATAGCCAAGGTCAGACATCTTTAGAAGCTTAAATCCATTATCACGTAGATATTTCATTTCAGCTGAAAATAAACTCACATCAGTAAATGACTCATTTGGTAAATACATGTGATTTCTGTCTACTATAAAGTAATGATAGACAACTATTGGAATTGCATTTATACATCCATTTTTATTGTAATTCTCTTGACTATTTACCTCTTGAACAAATTGGCTAAACATTTGTGAGTTATCATACGAAATATTTGCATTTGGTTGTTGTAGTAGTATTTTTGGACGATCGCTCCAATTTCTAATATCGTATCTATTTTCAAATGTTAGTTTTCCTTCCTTGTTAAAAGGCCTGCAACTGTTCTCTTTTTTATAACCATTACAATGTAAAAACGCCAAAGGTGCATCTCCAGTTCTTGCCAAATTATAATATTTGGAAACGGCATTGACTACTGTCGAGTTTGAATGTCCAGTACTAGCAGGATATGCAAAAATGGTAGAATTGATACCATGGTCTAATAGACACTGTTTTGATCCACCAATTTCATATATTAAATTCTGTTGCGATTTCGTATCAAGATTAGTATGAGTCATAGTATGTGATTCTATGTCATGTCCTTGCACCTGTAACGTTTTGATATCTTGCCAGGACATTTGTTCAACTCCTTTTCCACCAAAATTAACAATAGAACTTGCATTCATTTCTTTTGCCGTTTTACCTACCAAGTTGCAGAGAATAAAGAAACTTGCCTTAAAACCATATTTATCTAAAGTCGGTTTAGCTAGAGAAAACTGGCTTTTGGGTGAATCATCAAACGCAAGGATTATGAGTTTACTACTATTACTGCCTGTTTGTTTAGGAAGAGTTGGTAGAGTGTATGAGTATGCATGTTGAACTAAAAAAGATAGCATAACTACCCAACTAAATATCAAATCCAATGTAAGAAGTGAAACTAAACAAGTCGTTTTTAACATGACTATGCCATAATACTTCTGCTTGTGTTGATATGACTTGGACGTGGCCTCAAAGAAATAAAAGAAAAATATAAAGTTAACTTACTCGTAGGGTTGTATGCAATCCTTGTTATATATGTCATTATAACTTACGTTACTTATTGAAAGAGATCTGTTTTCATTCATTAGCAGTCATATTCGGTTTGTCATTAATAATAATATTATTATTATTTTTGATTACACCTATGGTTTTTTCTAATACTGCCTATGCACACATCTATAGCAATATAACTCAAGTATGGACAGATAGACAAAACAATATCAAAATCCAATTTTCGTATTTACCAGAACATCCTACAATGGATGATTTAATTCACCTCCAGTTCAGTATACAGGATTTACATACTGGCAAGCATCTGAAAAACCTTATTACAAGGGTAACAGTAACAAATAACCCACTTTACAAATTTGATAACATAACCGTGGCTGATGGCGACTTTTCTATAAGGTGTCCCTCTCTTGACTCAGGTATGCATCAGGTTATTCTTAAAATAAATTCAAAGGATTATTCGATTGCATCCTTGGCGTCATTTAATATGTCTGTATTAGAATCTTCTGTATTCTAGATTTATGGTTTTTTGGTTGTTCTTACAATTTCAAATTGCATCCATTTATATCTCTATTACAAGACTTTGGGATAAGTAGATACTCAAAGATATGAGACGGATCTTATAATGATTAAAGAACATGTTTTAATCGTCATATGCGCTACTTTTTACTTAGGGTAATTCATTATTACTCTTGTTATTTGCTTTTTTCTTTGAGATAAGATATACTGCGATACCTGCTACTACTGCTGTGAAAGGAGTGACATAATACAGCATTAGTTTACTAAAGGGTATTATTTGTTGTTGAAGGTTGTTTACCGAAATGTCAAAATTTGATATCAGTGGGTTGTCCTGATACTTTGGATCGCCATTTAATTTAGCTTCCAAAGTGGCCACATAGTTACCAACATGTTTAAAGGGGTACTTGAAAGTAATATCGCTAAATTCGTAAAATTTGTAAGGAACCTGTCCAATTACTTTACCAGTATTTTTTTCTTTTATAACCAAAGCTGCATATACATTATTGACATTTGAGTTATTGTTATCCAAGATACTAAAATTCAGAGTAGTTGATTTATCGCCAACAAATGGGACAAAAGGAAAGGGTTGAAATACTATTTGATACTTATCGATAACTTTTGTCGCTCCAAAATAATGTGCATATGCTATATGATCATTATTCTTCTCTTTTCCAATGAATTCGGTATTTCCATTGTTAAAATTCCTGTTATCTTTATAACTACTGCCAAGAGGAAGCAAAACTAGAGTAGCAGTGATGATTAATAAGAAAGGAACTGAAAGTTTACATTGTACTACTATAAATGGTCTTTCTTTATATCTTGTAATTTTTCGTTATCCTCTCCTCTTGATTTATTGATGCGGCTATTTTTGTGTGTATACTTGTCTGGATATATGTATTGTTTAATTCAGTTTAATGCATATATTATTATTATTACTATTAATATTCACTAGGCATATTTACCTGTATCTCTCTTGCATCATGCAGTCGCATTACTATGAATTGGCTGTGCTAATAGCAAAAAGAGATGAATTTTATTGGATTATAATGCCATTGTTTTATAGCCCATCACGAAGTTGTATATTGGTGCACTTTAAGAATGCATACTTAGAAGAAGTGTCCTTACCTGTGGCAAAATCCTAGTGTTTCAGATTTGGATCAAAAAAGAAGCGTATAGCAGATATTGTAGAGTTATATGTCGATATTGAAGATATTGATGCCATAGAATAATGCAACACCTGTTTGTTTTGCCAGAATTGTGGGACATAGAATAGGTAGTCGTCTCATACCACCAGAATAAAGTCTGAAATGTGTGCAATTATCAAATTATATATAGGCATATCAATAGGTATCTTGACAGCATATGTTGAAAAGTAGGTCTGTTTTGCTAATGGCCTTTTTTCTTTCAAGCCTATTGACTATCATGATTCCAGTAGCATATGCAGAGCAAGTAATAAGCATAGTTCCTGGCGCAAGTGATAATAGCAGACCGAGGTTTTTCGATACAACCTTCTATCCTATAAAGACAGGAAGTCAGCTACGTTGGTTCAATGATGACAACATAGATCATAAGTTGATCATACGTATGGATAACGGAACACAGATTGCAGATTCTGGAATTATAAAATCAGGAAGTTCGTTTTCCTACAAATTCGACAAACCAGGGCTATATCGTTTCTCATCGCCAGCTTATCCTTGGATGCATGGGAATGTATTTGTTACAGATGATATTTCCTCGGTAACTGTCACCCACTTGAAAAACAATATAGATGTTCAGCTAACATGGTCCCCATCTAAGCCAAAGGTCGGCACAATAACTCATTTTGTGATAACTTTCATAAATACAAAAAGCCATAAGAACCAAGAACATATTGATTATGGATTTGCGATTAATGATCCAAATGGCAGAACACTATACAGTACAGGATTTTCTCGTCATTCTGGTTCTGGTGTTGAACCGGTTTCTTACACATTTCGTAATCCAGGTAATTTTATATCTACAGTAACCATCTATGGCATATTATTTCAACCGGTTAATCCAGATCAGGCAAATTTTACGTTGGGAACTAGTTAGTTTTTGGTTGGTCGATCAACCAACGGTTCGTCTCAAAACTAAGGTAAGGGATTTTCCTAGATAGAGTAGTGTGTAAATAATTAAACTTGTATCGATACATTGTATATATCATGTGGTGTTTTATGCACGAAAATGACTATTCTTTTATTTAAATTGACATATATAAACGAAATAACAACAACTTCTCATGATATGCTCCTATGCACCAACGATACATGACTTCGTCTGCTAAAACTCTTGTTCGAAAGTTGTACCAATGTACTTAAATTACAAATTGAGTATTTGATATGTAAAGATATGCAGGCAGGAGGATCTTCTATACAACGCCCTATACACGCAAGCAAGCCAAAACTATTATGCATAATAACAGCATTGATAATAGCTATTTTGGCAGTACCCGTAATTCTGCCACATATAACACATCCATCTATGATTTATCACATTTTCCTTCATATAGTCAGTGTTATCATAGCTGTTTTTCTAGCCGTAGTGTCAATTCTTGCTTACAAAAGAAACAATGGTATGAGGATACTGTTCATGACACTTGGCTTTATTTCACTAGCAGTTATCGAGTTTTTGTATCTTTTCCATGCAACAGCAAATATCGAGGATGTAATAATCCCAATAGTAGACATAGAACTATCACACATTATCCTTTTGGTAATGCTGACTTTGTTTGGCCTAGGTGTATTGAAGGTGACTAAGTAGATATATGAAAACGATGATTACTGAAAATGCTATTTCTTTAAATTATGAAGAATTAAATGATATTCAAAGCGAACTTTTACAATATATCAACAAGAATCCGGGTATACGTTACCGAGAGTTGTTAAGGTTAAGTAATCTTACTAACGGTGTTTTAACATATCATTTAGCGTTACTTGAAAAATCGCATCGAATAAAAGTTGACAGGAACAGAAACAAGAAAATGACTCGATATTATCATAACAATATTCCGACAGAAGAAACAGGCATCATAGGATATATTAGACATGATGCTACTAGCCAGATAATTTTATTCATACTTGAGAATGATCTATGTTCTTTTAATGAAATTGTAGAACATATAAAGAAAGCACCATCTACTATATCATGGCATCTCAAAAGGCTCAAGGAAGCAGGAATAATATCTGTTCATTATGGTCATTATAATCTCTATCAGCTAACGAATAAAGAAGTCGTTGCTGAAGTATTGCATAAATACAAACAGGGCTTTATAGATAAAGTGGTAGATAACTACACCGAGATTATGGAGGAATTTTAGGTTTAGTCATAGTTATTCAGATTTCGAAAAATGATAAATTAGCAGTCATTATCATCCTATTGAATATGTTATTACTATTTAGTTGCATTGTAGTGTTTTCATGTTGTGCTAGCTTATTCTGTATCTATGCTTTTGACATATATAGTTCTAGAAATTGCAACTGAGACCTAGAGTCAGGACATCCAAAACTTCCATTGTTTGGAGATACTTCATATTTCACAAGAAAATTCCTGATACGTTAAATGAAAACATTGTGTAATATTATTTTGTTGTATTTCCCATCATCATGCTGCTTTGTCCTTGTGGCAATGGCATGATTTCATTTACACCTATAACAACTGTACTTGTATCAGGTAGTTTTATTGGATTATTTGTGGGATTCTATATTGCTATGTCAGTAGTTACGGCGCTTCCCTGTGGTATATCTACGTGATAAATACACATGCTACCAGGTTTGGATAACTCCTTAACTAGCTCTAGTGATGCGGGTTTAAGGTTTGGTGCCTGTCCAACAAGTATTTTTAATGGAGTCATAGAATTTGCATCACATGGAAGCTTTGTAGCTACATGACCACTCATTATTTTGTAGGGTGTAGTATCATACAGATGTATGTAATCCATCGCTGGAATAGTTTTGCCATCTAATAACACAGTCGAAGAGTCTCTTACAACAGTAGCGGTGCTTTTATTAGTTTCTCTGACAGAAATGGGAGCTGTAATTCCACTGGCTAAGGCTCCAGCTGTTATTAGCACTCCAACCAAAGTGGCAATCATTATTTTCTGTCTATTCATAATAGTAGTTTAATTTCTTGATTATTAAGCCTTGTATTTTACATTTGAAAGGTATTAAAGCAATCGATTGCAGCTCCATTTGAAAACTCGGTCATTGTTGAGAATATCCACTGAAAAAGTCATCATCTAATTATTAATATGATATCTTTCCATTCAAAACTCAATGGTTATGAAAAAAAATGTAACAATCTTTAGCATTCTTCTTGCAGCACTCGCATTAGTAACAACATTGAGTAATTTTGCTGTTACCTCAGCTCAACAAAACCAGACAATCTCACAAGCTGCTGGAGGCAGCAATACGACATCGAGTGGAACCAAAGCTTCAATTGTATCAGGAGCCTCCACTTTGGCTGATAAGGGCATTTTCACCAAATCCTCAATGTGAAAGTTGGAGGCACTGTGACATGGACCAACGACTATACTTTATTTCATACAATAACTTCTGGAACAGGACTTAGTGATCCAAATAAGGGAAAAGAGTTTGATTCTGGATTATCAGGACCTACTGCATTGACAACAAAAGGTAAATTGATCATACATCAGGCGCAGATATACAGAAAATAATATTATGGTATTGACTACAAATATGATGAGAATGAAGACATTTAGAACATTGCCATATTTTGCAATTCTTTTGATCTCCACGATTATAATATTTTCATTATTATTCACAGATGGTTATAATAATAATCATACTCCGGCCTCAACACAAATAACAACAGCAACGATTTCACCTGATTTTGCCAAAGTGATTATAAATACTATTCAGGCATTACAGAGCAAGAATATAGATACGACCATACAAGCAGCTGAAATAGAAAATCTACCTTTAAGAGATATATCGGCTATCCCTACCACTTGCATAACTATACCTCTAGACACCTTTTTGACATATAGGAATCCTAGTTACGGGATAGAAATACAATACCCATATGACTGGATTGTGGAAGGTACTAATTACAAGGCAGGAGACGTAGGAGTTCAAATTGCTTCATTCTATTTACCAAATATATCGGATGGTCTTCCATTCATTCGAGTTGGAGTAGATGATTTAACCAAAGAATTTCCACAACGGCTATCATCTATTAGTATATTGGACTACCTTAAGGAATCACTTAAAGGTAAAAATGCCACAGGTTTCCCTGGTTTTAAGCTCATCGAATATAATACAAATACTAACAG
Source organism: Candidatus Nitrososphaera maunauluensis (assembly GCA_041156085.1). GTDB lineage: Archaea > Thermoproteota > Nitrososphaeria > Nitrososphaerales > Nitrososphaeraceae > Nitrososphaera_A > Nitrososphaera_A maunauluensis. The sequence goes on along the minus strand of JBEVTH010000008.1, from coordinate 22,948 downwards.
CACTATCGCAGGAAATCCTGCTTATACAATAATATGGACATACAATCATCCTACGTATGGAATTCGAAAGTCAATAGAGTTTGGAGCAGTTATAGGTAATAAAGGGTACTTCATAGATTATACTGCCGACGCAGCAAAATTCTCCAATTACTTGCAGATTGTACAGAAGATGATAAATTCCTTCAGGGTACTAATGATCAATAGTGAAAGTCAACAAATGCAAATCTGATATGGTGCTGCTAATAATTAACAAAATATCACTAGATTTTTTGACTATATAAGAAGACTGTTATCCGTTATATCCCTTCTTGTGATCAATGAACATACATGTATTAGACAAATTTTTGTAGACCCCGCCTGCATATTCACAGCTTTTGTGGACATAATGATCATTTTCTCCTTTTGAACTGGGGTGATGCCGAATGTATGAATAGCAGCAGATGATATACTACTTGCAATTATTAATAATATTAATGACGTCCTTCTGCCATATAAATAAAGTATTAATTTACAATCTGTAACATAGTTTCGTCAATTAGAAAAGCAGATACTCTTTTACAGCTGTAAAGACGTTTGGGATTGAACCTCTGAACCCATTTCCATATGGCAACATGGATAGTCTTAGAGAAAATAAATAAGATAGAGAAAGAAGAAAAAGAGATTCAAGAAATAAAAGTTGAAGAAGTGCGAATCTCCAAAAATGAATACGAATTGAAGATATACCTATTATTATCACATAAACGCTTATTTAGGAAAAAAGAATCCAGCCAAGTTTCCTTATGTACTGGTCAGAATATTTGGGTTTTGTATAGATGCTGAGAAAGCAGTTCAATCAACACGTGGGCCTGACACTCTAGAAAATCTTCATCCTGGTCTCTCCCCAATATCCAATACAGTGTAATATTGGTACCTCACGATGGCTCCGAATTGTCAGACAAAGCCTTAGGTCATGCATGTTACCTGTCGTGGCTTTAAAACTGCATACATAAGTTGCAAAAAACAAGTTGGGAGTTAGAGAACTATTAAAAACAAACTTTAGCTTTAGGGTAGATCAGGTATATGTTACAGGGACGTAGGGCTTATAACATATCAATAATTATTATTTTTAAAATAGTATTGCATCTTTTCAATGCATATTATTATTGTGACACAGATCGGAATTGGCGAAGGCATGGCTGGAATAATAATTGTTTCTTAGTCACTTTCTCACATAGATACACTGGATGGCCAATAATGCAATGCCACATGAATACAAGTATAACTAGACTAGCGTTCTACTCTAATTCGACTTTTGTACCATAAACTATTTTATAACGTCATACGCAATCAGTGTGTGGTATTCAATGGTAAAACTAGCTCTACCTAAAGTCAATAGTATCGCAATTATTTTTATTTTGCTGGCAGGCTCTGTAGCTACAGCGTTGATACCTAAATTGAATCAACCAGCATATGCACATACTTTTACAGGAGATGAAAGTGCGTCATTTCTCTCTGTTATGAAAATACTACAAGCTGAAAACAATTTAGTAATGACAAACCTTGCTTCAAACCCGACCTTGGCGCAAGAACACGCAAATGCGGTTGTCAAAGTAGTAAATGGAAATCACACATTTGGTGTTCTTCCAGACGAAGTCTCGGAGAACAACAAGAGAGTTGCATCTGATATCATTAAGGGTGCAAATGCCCTACAAACAGCGGTGAACTCGAAAACGGCACCAGCATCAGCTGATGTAGGGGCGAAAATAAATTATCTTAATGGGGTCTTACAGGAAGCTGTTACTGTACGTGTTCCAAAAACACATGTTAATAATTCAACGATTAATGCGCAATCTACAAGAGATCTAGTGAATGAAACACTTAGACAGTATGGATACGCCTTTGGAATATCTAAAGGAAAAAATATTGCCGCAGCCAGTTCGATATCAAATATGTCTGCTTTTCAGAGCGCACAAGAATTAGCTTCACAATCACAGTCAATGCTGAGCCAAGCAAAATCACTTGTCCCAAAGAATGAAACATCTACGATGACAACATCAATATCTAAAGTCACCACTGACCTTACTCAATTAAAGAATAACATAAATACGAAACACCAGTATGATACTGTCGCAAATCTAGTACAGAAGACAATCTATCCTGATCTCAATACAGCCTTCCACTTAAAATAGTATAACAAACACCATCATTATGATTGAAAATCTCTTACTTTTTTTTGAAACGAAGGTTGATTGATATTATGATTCCATAGTTATTGTTATAATTCTTTATTTAGCATATTTGTTCATGAAGAGATCATCGTACCTAAACAAATGCCTTTACTACAAAAGGATCTTACATTTACAAGCTAAATGATTAAAGCATACCTCGACTTTCTTATATTGGATGACAAAACCTGTATTCTATATAATTGGTCTGCTGATTCTATCTTTTGGTCTTGCTATCAATTTAGCATCAATACACGCGCAGCAAAGTTCAGTACATGCACAGTCGGCTGCATCTGTTTCAATAGTTAAAGGCGCTTCGTCTCCTAGTATTGCAAAACCGTATGATCCTTCGCCAGTCACAATAAAACCAGGCACGTCAGTTACATGGACAAACAATGATTCTACTTTACATACGGTAAGCTCTGGTCTTCCAGAACAGGGAGCCGTAGGTACCTTGTTTGATTCCAGTCTAATTGCTCCAGGAAAGACATTTACACATGCATTTGATAAGGCAGGTAGTTTTGATTATAGCTGTACTCTACATCCATTCATGCGTGGACAGGTAATAGTCAAATAGTCAAAAATGAAGACCACCGAGTTAGATTGGTGTATATAATTCGTATTGAAAACATTAAATATAGTAACTGGAATGTAGATGTAAGAAGAATCAAATTCTAACTAGGAGTAGAAAATGTAATGGTAGATCCAGTTATTTGAAAAGTAAAAATATTATTGCGTATACAGTACTTGGAATAATTGTTGTAGTGGTAGTAGCTTATTCTGTCTTATTTAGAATTCCAAACAATAATACCAATATTGGAAGCAACAATCAAACTTCGCAGTCTACTAACCAACTCATTGCAAATTCAAAAGCTGCGGCAGTTGACCAATATCAAAAGCAATTTTGCGGATTAAAGGCTACACCGAATTCTAATGGATACATAACAGAATACAAGCTTCCAGTTACCTGCGAAATGCCATTGGGTATATTAGTTGACAATCAAGCTGGAAAGATATGGTATGTATCTACGAAGCAAGGAACGCTTGGCAGCTACAACCTTGCTACAAAGAATTTTGATAAAGAACTTACCATTCCTATATGGCAAGCACGTAATAATCCTACAGACAATTCTCAGGTATGGTCTGTAAAGGCCGACAAAAAAGGTGACATCTGGTTTACAGACGAGAAACAGAATGCACTTTGGAGATATAGTAAATCACTTGGTAGTTTTGAAATGTATAAAGTCCCCCAAAACTCAAATGCTTTTGGTACAACGTATCCTGTATCTATTGACTTTGATTCAAAAGGAAACCTGTATTTTGTTGGAATACGCTCCCCTGTGCTTTGGTTTGGAAACATCACCCAAATGAAGAATGGGACTTCTGATGGTATAACCAAGATTCCAATCCCTACTGCTGGATTTAAAGGAATAGACCCATCCCTTATCAGTGTTGGTTCTGTAGCAGTAGATAATAAAAGAGGTGTAGTATGGATTTCAATGTTATCATTTCCTAATAAAGGCGAAATTCTGCGCTACAACATATCATCAAAGACTTTTGATACCTTTAATATGCCAGCAGGATTGAACTCTCCTGTAGGTGTTGCAGTAAGTAATGACGGCAATCTGTGGGTAACTGATCATGCTACCAGTACGTTTTTTATGCTAAATGCTAGTAATGGAAAAACTACGACTTATGCTACATCTACACCGTCTCCAAAAATTTTTGGGGTAAATAATACTGATAGTGTTCCAGAAGCAGCTTATACTCTGCCTTATTGGATACAGAAAGATTCTGATGGTTCTCTGTGGTTCAATGAACATGAAGGTAACAAAATAGCTAGGTTTGCCCCTTCAAATAACACCTTGTATGAATATTGGATTCCTACCCAGAATAAGCTTTGGGGAAACTGTCCTCCTAATAGCAAGACTTGTGGCATAGCAAATACTCTACAGTTCTCAAGAGGAGAGAAAGGTCAAACATGGTTTACCGAATGGTCAGAAAATAAGATAGGCAGCTTAAGTACAAATAATAATCAGTTGCCTTTCGCTATTTCGGTATCCCCTCAACAGCTGATTCTTAAGAGAGGTCAAACTGCAGAGATCAAAGTTAATATTTCAGCTACAAAAATCCCTCAATCTTCTTCCAATTCGACTATCGAGATGGTGGCATCAGGCACATTTACTCCAGGCGGTAACCTGGGAAATTCTACAGGTACTTTTAGCCAAGCGTCCTTTCCAATGCCAAATCCTAATACAAGTAAACAAGTCTCATTCATTTTCACTCCGGCAACAGATCTCAAGCCAGGAGACTATATGCTGATGATAGGTACACAGAACGATGAAGTTGGGATGCTAAAGGCCGTGAAAGTGCATGTTATCAGTTAGCAATATTGTAGACCTGTGACACACGGTTTCACAGAAGACTACTGTATTAATGTCCACTCTGTCATTTTGGCTAATGAAATGATACTCGATGAATTAAATAGAGAAAAACAAGACTAGATAAAGTAGCAAAGCCAAGACAAATTTTGAAATTATGAATAGAATAAAATAACCTTAGATAATATTGGATTTTGTGCCAAATCAGTAATTATTCCATCTTATTTGCCTTGTTTCGTTGGCTTTCTTCATTTAAGAACTTAGTGGTATCTACGAGCATCATCCTTTTTCTTTACCAGTTTTATTATTTCGTCTGTTGTTAGGTAGCCATTTTGTTTGTACTTTTTCCCTAGTGAGTTTGTTCCCTCTATGGATGCTTTAAAACCTCGTTACCTATATAATCTTGAAGTCTATCGATATCTATATCATGAATCTTTAAAAACCTCATATATTCTACTTCTACAACACTCGGAGGAAATCCATATTCAACTATAATATCAACGGGTTTCTTTTTGTTCTTAAATTCTGTATATAGTTTTTTTTATCGCTTCGGAATCTAATGGTAACATATTCCAGTAGCGTGTATAATCTTCATTATTCTTGGTGATAAGGATTTGAATTGTATTGCTCCTTTTTTTTAATTTTCCATTACCTTCTACTTCGGAGTTTGCAGTAGACGATACAACTAGCGTAATTTCATCCTTTCTTTCAGCAGGTATTTTTAGTTTCTTTCTTGTTCTTATTATTACCCCTTCTGAAACCATTCTGCTTTTTTCTTTCCAGACATTTTCTTATCATTATCATTATTTATCATCATTCAAGTACTTCTATGTGTATGAAAACCAAAAGTGTTAGGATGGCACCTTAAGAATATCTTTACGGGAAAGTGCTACAGCTGCTATGATAATACCAGCAACACCGGCCCCTATTCCAGCCATTCCTATCATATAGGATCTGTCAGCTGCATTCTTCAAATCCTGAATTGATTTTTGTGTATCTGCATTATTTTTGGCTATTGTATCTATGCTGTTCTTAGTTGAGTCGATATCATTCGATAACTGGCTTACGATTCCTTGTAGTTGCGGCCCGACATTGTTACTATTACTTACAGCTCCTGTGACACTACCGCCACCATCTCCACCTACTCCGTTAGAACTACCACTATCGGGAAAAGATATTTGCTGCTTTCCTTGAACCTCGTCGAGAGGTATTTGAGCATTGATTTTTTGTCCTTGTATAGTACCATTCAATACAAGGCTGTAGGAGCCAATCCTAGTAGGAATCAGTTTACCATTATATAGTCCGTCAGTTTGCCCTGGCACAAAATCAAGTGGTTTTGTCACTCCGCCATATTTTACCAAGATATTCATGTTAGCCAATGCATTTATTACACCTGTCGTTGTTTTTCCGCTAGTCTGGTTTGCCTGTACAATGACATTATTCAATTCTCCTACAAGTGATGGTTCATTACTCCAACCGACAGTTACTGAAAGGTTACCGAACTTCTTAGTTAGGTGGGCATCTGCTATTTTAACAGTGGAAAAAGAAAAAACTAAAGCTAACATTAAGATGACCAAAATCAATGATAAAAATTGCATTTTTACTTGCATCATATATATACTGAACTCCTTAATTATTTATTATTCTTTACTTGCAGTTCGATAGTTGTACTAGGAAAATAGGAAAAATCAAATATGATAATAACCAACTGATAATAAGATTAACTTATGATTAGAAGACTTTTTCACCAGTCTCGCAATAAGGCTGTTGTATTTGTTCTGCTCATCAGTATATCCTTGACTTTATTAATCTTGTTCCCTAACGGGATACCTAAATCATATGCTCATGCCTTTACGATAAGAAGTGATCCCTCTCCTTCACAGTCACTGCCCAAATCGCCATCAAAAGTTGATGTATACTTTAGCGAACCTATTGATCTGCGTTACAGTAAAATAACGGTTATAGATGCGAGTGGAAAGCCAGTAGATAATAAAGATGCGCACTATATCAATGGTGACCAAACAACATTAAGTGTATCCCTCCCTGCTGCTCTCAAAGATGGCGTATACACAGTTTCTACCAAAGTTCTTTCTGCTGCTGATGGGCATGTTGTAGATAGTGCTTTTGTATTTGGTGTAGGGGAAGCCGTAATTCCATCTCAAGCATCAAGCACAACTACCACCCAATCGCAACTTTACATACCTAATGCGATTGCAAGGTTCCCTGCATTAGTTGGCCAAGTTATAGTTGTTGGTGCTGCATTTTCAACTCTCTGGTTATGGAAGCCGATATCAAAAATTGGATGGTTAAAAGACATGCTTGCAGAAACACGAAGTAAGATTGATAGGAATTTGATAATTCTTATGCTGATTGGCTCTATTATCCTAGTGGCATCTGATTTTGGGATAATCTATGTTCAAGCAAACTCAATAAATACTGGAATCGTTGAAGCTATGGGAACTAAGTTTGGCACTGTCTGGATTGCAAGAACAATAGAGTCTTTCATTCTACTTGCCATTTCGTCGGCAATGTTTCGTAAGGTAACAAAAAGAATGCCAAAAAACCGTGTAGCTTCTCCTTCAAGAGGAGAGATTATAGGTACACTTGCGGTCGGTCTTACAATACTTGCAACCACAAGTCTGATCGGTCATGGCGCTGCCAATGGTCAGGTACTACCAATCACAATCGACTTTATACATAACTTGGCAGCCTCGCTCTGGATTGGCGGAATAATTTACATTGGATTTATTGTAGTTCCAAAGTTAAGAGAGGCTGTAGGTCTAGAAGAATATGTCAAAACATCCACCCTGTCAATTTTGATTCCACGATTTTCTACAGTTCCTGTAATAATACTTGGTGTAATAGTAATTACTGGTCCATTTTTGTTATACATGCTTGAGAGCAATTTAGATTTAACTTTGGCATCATTGTATGGAAAATGGCTAATTATAAAACTCTCACTCGCTGGGGTAATGATCGCTCTAGGAGGATACAACCAGGTAATAATATACAGACAAACTCTCCGGGCTAGCATCCTTTCAACAACCGTCAGAGGTACTGGAAGAGGAGGAGGAAGGGAAATAGTTGAGACTAAAGCTAATAATAATAATAATAACAATCATGATCGGAATTTCTCATTATATCCAAACAACAAAAACAACAAAACAAGAAAATCTGCTCTATCCAAATTCGGCAGGAGCACAAAAGCAGAATCGATAGTTGGTATCGCGTTACTTGCTGCTGTAGCATTGTTAGTAAACACGGGATTACCTGCAAGCGAATTTCAACAACAACAAAATGCTCCAGCTCCAACTGCCGGTAACACATTGGCAACACAACAGGATCAGGGATTTATAGCAACAAGGTTTGTGGAAAATGGCAGCAGAGTAGTGCTCTCTATCAATCCATATACCCCAGGTAATAACAATTTCAAAATTTCATTTCTAGACTCAAACAGAAACCCTATAGACATAAAATCAGTACAACTAAGGTATACTCAAATAGAAAAAGGGATAGGCCCAATTAATGTAGATGCACAGCAAGTCTCTAAAGGAGTATTTTCTGCCAATGCTGCTTTTGGTATACCTGGAAAATGGACGTTAGAGATTGAAGGAGTTCAAAATAAGGCTAATGCACTCAACATTGTTGCAACTTATGACCTGACTGTAAATCCAAAATTAAGCCAGTTACAATTTAATATTCAAGAATTCAAGATACCACAGAACAATACTCAACCACTGTATCCTGTGTATGATAAGAGTAAAAACTCTATATGGGTTGGAGATACAATAATAGATAGCGGAAGAATATTTGAATTTAATCTAAATACCAATAAATACATAGAGCATAAAGTTAGTGGTACTAGCATTGTAACAGTTATGGCCTTGGATCCTAATAACAATCAATTATGGTATATTGATCCGTTAATGAAAAACCTTGGACAATATAATCCTGCAACTGGAACTAACAAACTATACAAGATCCCAACCCAAGGAGTCATATCCGGTATTGCCATTGATCCAGGTAATAACCTCTGGCTAAGCTCTCCAACAGCAAATGAAATATTAAAGTTCAATACCCAAACAAAGAACTTTACAGCATTGACCCTACCAACTGCAGATGCCCAGCCATTGGGCATAATAGCAGATCAATCAGGGCAGATATGGGTAGCAGAAGGAGTAGGAAAATTAGCCAATATCGATCCAACAAAAAATAACAAAGTTAGTGAATATGCCCCCACGGGTCAAAATAATACATTAAATAGCCCTACAGCATTGCTTGCCGATCCAACAACGGGCAATATTTACATCTCTGAGCATGAAGGTCATGCAGTGTCCGTTTTCAAACCATTACTTAAAACATTCACAGAATATCCTCCCCTTGATCCAAATGGCTTACCATTTGGAATGGCAATAGATAGTTATGGTAACTTATGGGTTGCTGAGCATACAATAAATAAAATTGCAGTGATAAATCCGACTACTGGAGCAAACAAGGAAGTCAACATACCTACACAAAGCCCTTTTGTTCAGTGGTTGACTTCGGATTCTAAAGGAAATATATGGTTGGCAGAGCAGAGGGGAAACTCTCTTGCTGTTATAACATCTACCGCGAAACTGGTGCAGCCTGGTTCTTCGGGAATTCAATCTAGTAATAGTAATAACAATAACAATAACCTACCAGGGATTCCTAAACTAGGTTTTAGCTACGCGGATATTGTGGGTCCTTCTCTGGCTGGCGGAATAATAGTTAGTGCCGTTTTCTATTCAAAAAGCATTATGGATTTGAAGAATAGTGTGAAGCAGGTTATAAAAAGGCAAGATAATAACTATTACCGCAAATAAATCGTGATTGTGTTTTAAACAAAATCAGTCAAATGACGAATATTCAAGAGATGTGTATGAGTATGAATTGCAATATTCAACCAACAATAATTAAGCCTTTGTACTCTTGATAGTTTTTTTTCTTCCATTGTTTTTTCTTTTATTTAAGAAAATTACTACTATTATTCCTGTTATTGCTACGGAAATAACAGCACCAGCTGCAAGAGGCAATATGGATGACAAAGGATATCCAGCAAATGAACTTGATACGTTAATTGGAAAGGTAAACACAATACTTTGACCAGAATAGTTAGTGTCATTTATATCAATATCTATTGCATAAATTCCCGCTTCTGAAAATGTATGTTTATATATATAGTGGCCATATGGCACCAATATTGGATGTGTCCTTTCCAGTTCGCCTCCTCCATTAGATATTCTAATAACAATAGGCAGATCTACTAGATCATCACCATTGACGCTGCTAATTCTCAATGAAATTGCTGTAGTCTGACCGGAAACCGGGATCTTTGGATCCGTTCTCATCTCTATGTTATAATTGCCAATTACTTGCCGTATAGAGTTTTTAAGTGGATCAGCATATGCATGATGATGTGTATCTAGTAATAATGAACTATTTATCAAACTGACAATAATAAGCAAAATAATAAGTTTGACCATTAGATATCCAAATTTTGGACATTCCTTCTTTAAAACCTAACTAAATATGTGGACTAGTAATAAATGTCGAATATATTATGCCGCTAAATCACTTTTTATTACCGTGAAAAAAGAGGCCCGTCCTTCTCTTAGGCGAAATACGTTGAATTAGATAAAATAGATGATTCTTCTTTTTGAACCTTCGGTAACCAAAGCGATGCCTAAAATCGCTGCCATTGCTTACAAATCAGCAATTAGTCGACTTAAACTCAGTTGACTTTAACTGAAAAATCTGCCGATTCGGGTTTGATTGGGTTAAAAAGAATTCCGTATACTGGGATGTTAATTGAATAGTCTCCATTACTTTGAAATGTATATGGTATTGTTACGGCGCCTTCTGCTGTATGGAGTGGTTTACCTGGTTGGCCTGCTAATTGTGAGGCTTGAAATACTTGCTTGCCATTATTAGTGATTGTAAAATCATAATCTATATGCGGTTGTACTTTATCAGTTCCTTTCTGCAAGAAAGTTAATTTAAACGAGGTAGGAGCTGTATGGCCGATTGGTTGAGGAGAAGGTTGTAAAACAACATCAAGCGTACCACCGCTTGTTGTCTTCTTCATGCCTGCAGATGTAGATGAGGGAGGCGTAGTTTGTGCATAAGTTGGTAAGGTAGGCGTACTGAAAATACCTGCGACAATGGTCATTACAAGTAAAGACAATAGGAGAGCATACAAACGGTTGATTGACATAAGTATATACAAAATAAATCGTTTAAAAAAGTTTGTTATTTCCGATCTGAATACTCTTGTTCGCCCCCCGCACTTGATTACAATAATTGACTTGGGTAGCCAATCGTTGCTTTCAATAGAATTACTCTCTTTTTGTTATATCTAGATAATCTGTAAGAAGTTTTTTTTGGTCTAGTTTTTCTAGTGTCTACTGCATACTTATTAGATTTTTCTAAACTTTGTTCTTAATATTTTATTAGTAATTGTTTGCTGTTAGATCTCTACATTTTTATGTAGGATTAGTTAGCGCCATGAGAGATGGAAAAATATCGTTATTTTAATAGTATTAACAAATGCAAGTTCACTTTGTTTATAATGTTTGTGTCTGCTGTATTTTTGATTGTGACATCAGTTCTTTATGTAACACAACCATCTATGTTGTTAGCAAGCGCTTCAGCTCAAGGTAATGCTGTAGATAATAATAATGATAATTACTCAAGACAAACGTCATCACCGGGTGCTGTAACTAAAACACCGGTCAATACTAACACCGTTTCCGTGCCATTAACTGCAGCTGCATATGATAGGATTAAAGGATGTAGTTCAGACCAGCATACGCCTACAAACCCAGTTACTTATTTGACACATTTTAGTTGCGGACATGTCAATATTCTTTCAAACGGTACTGTTCTTAGAAAATTCCTTCTCCATATCCAAGAGAATGTTCCTGTAACTGTTACACAAGATAATCCATCAGTTGGAGTGAACGCGTGGGTCTTTAACGGTACTATTCCAGGGCCTACTATGCGTGTTACACAAGGCGACCACGTTCAGATCACAGTATGGAACGATCCAGCAGCAAAACATGCACACTCGCTTCACATGCACTCTATTCACTCAGGAGATATGGATGGTATGATGGGACCGGCGGGCAATATTCCTCCTGGAGGTAAGTATACCTATGATTTTGTAGCCCAGCCCTACGGTATATACCCGTATCATTGTCATATGCAGCCAGTAGAATCACATATCAATCACGGGTTATACGGTATGATTATAATTGATCCATCAAAACCAAGACCACAAGCTAAGGAGATGGTAATGATGCTAAATGGCTACAATTTAGTTGACTTCAAGAAAGAGATGGATCCTGTTGCGCCCCCAACAGTAGCTCAACTCCAAAAGAACTTTAGTGATGCTACTCAACAGGATCAAGGAGATAATCAGATCTATTCAGTTAATGGTGTTGCATTTTATTACAGAGATAACCCAATCCATTTGGTGACAGGTCAGAAATACCGGATTTATTTGGCCAATATGGTAGAATTTGATCCAGAAAATTCATTCCATATGCACGGCAACATGTTCTATTATGTGCCATCAGGATCTCAATTAAAGCCGTCTATGTATAACGACATTTTGCTATTAGGTCAAGGTGATAGAGGAGTTATAGAGTTCAATTATACTTTTCCAGGTGTATTTATGTTCCATGCACATATAAACAGGATCACAGATCGTGGATGGCTTGGATTTTTTGACGTAACTCGTCCAAGAGAAATGGGAACAATGAGCTCTATGGGCAAAGACATAGAGTCACTTGTTTTCCCGACAGCACCAGAACCAGTAACAACCTCAGCAACACCAACATCTTTGATAATTGGACAACAGGTATCATCACCAAAAACTGAAGCCGCATTAACAACAACCAAAGAAAATAATAATACTACTGCTTCTTCATCATCATCATCGTCATCGCCCTTTCCTTTTCTGCAGTAAAATGTCGACGACGACATTTTCTCTTGTTTTTTCTAATTGCTTTTCTTTTGCAGTTAAGTTATAACATCAGTTAAGTTAAGTTATAATGTCACAATGTTTCTGGGAACTCTAAAGGATTGATAAAAAAATGATGATGATGGAAACTCCACTTCATTTTATTAGTGCTATTATTATTCTTCTTTCTGCTCTAGTTCCAATTTATCTTACGGTAAAATTGAAAAACCACAGTTTAAAAAAATTAACTCTAATACTTTCTATTTTTATATTAATACATGCCTTCTACCATATCACTGGATTTTTTGGGTTTAATTTATTAGCAGATGGGGTTCTTGAACCGCTTTCTGTTGTAGTATTGATATTCTTTGGAATCGTTTATTCGGCTATAATTGGCGCTAAACCAACAAATACAAATACAGGTATAAAAAACATGGCAGTAGTAGTAGCGGTAGCAATAGGTGCAGAAAATAATGATACTCTGCCAGTTCTCATGAACAGTATTACAATAATTTTACTTTTGGTAGCATTAGGTATATTTGTATGGCTAGCAACTCGATCCAAGAATATCAGAACCTTTCAATTTCAAATTTCAATATTTATAGTAATTTGGATTATGGGAGATATGATTAGTGTTCTCCATGATAATGGAATCGCTGTATTTCCCTCTATCTTGCAAGGCGGTGGCGTTGAAATTGGATCAGGAATACATGTTGCTTCAATGGCCTTTTTTAGCTTGATGCTGTGGCTTAGGTATTATTATTCAGAAAGAAGTGGACAAAAGATGGTTGAAGATGTAAATGTAGATGCGGCTAGTAATAATAATTTAGGGTAAAATTAAGTGAGTAGGAGGTAATAAATTATCTTTAATTTTATTTTGTGGACTTACCCATTACCTAATATACTGTGAACGGTTTGAATTAGTGTTAAAGATTAGTTAGAATACTGAATTAATGTTAATCTTTACCTTGGTCGGCTGTAATACATATAGATGAGATAGAGGTATAGTAAGTCTATTTTAAAGCATTAGCAAAAATTGCAAGCAGATATACTCCAAACAGAGTACTTTCTTTTGATTCAGTCCACCTTTTCAAGGTATTACGACTTATGGAAGACAAGATAAAAAGGACATGTGAGTAGATCTTTATTTTATAAAGAATTGTCACGTGGTGAAGGTGAACCATGTGTTGCTATTGACTTTACAGGAGCAAAGGATTATTACAGCAAAGAGTAGTACTACTCAAAGCACTAACAAGGATTTCCATAGGAGACATTATATCCACTCAAGTGATCCTAAGCCTTATCCTTATATCGCTATGGAAATTCTATATAAGAAATGAAAGTAACAGCAAAAACACAAGTTAGAGTACGGTATCTAGGAGCTATATCAAATTACTGACAAATATGCGATTCTACTATAGCTTGAAATTGTATGTTATACTTTGCCTTCCTATAAAAAGTGGGATATAATATTACTGGGTTAGCGATACTTCTATATATACATCGTCAGGTATCTTTAATCTCATTAACTGTCTTATAGCTCTATCGTCAGCACCCAAATCTATAACTCGTCTGTGAATTCGAAGCTCATATTTGTCCCATGTGTTTGTCCCTTGTCCACATGGTGACTTCCTTGTAACAACATTCATCCTTTTGGTTGGAAGAGGATGGGGACCCTTGAGTTTAATACCATTCTTCTCCCCAATCCCTCTAATCTCTGAACATACACCTTCTAGAGTCAAAAGGTTGGTACTTGTAAGCTTTATTCGTGCTTCTTGTGGCATATTTTTTATTCACTTACTTTTTACTTGGATCGTACTTCTCTGTGATTGTCTTGACTACCCCTGCTGCAATAGTGGTACCCATATCCCTTAAAGCAAATCTTCCAATTTCTGGAAATTCCTTGAATGTCTCAATTGCTAATGGTCTAACTGGTTTTATTTTTACAATCGCTGCATCTCCTGTCTTTAAGAACTTGGGTTTTTCTTCAACTGTACCACCCGTTTTTGGATCAATCTTTGCAATGAATTCTGAAAGCGTCGCTGCAACTTGAGCTGTATGTGCATGCAATACTGGTGTATATCCTGGAGCCATAGCTGTAGGATGATGAATTACAATAATTTGTGCCTCAAATTCCTTTGCTACAGTAGGAGCCTTATCCGTTGAACCAATAACGTCGCCACGCTTGATAGCCTTTCTGTCCACACCTCTCAAATTGAAACCAATGTTGTCACCAGCTTCTGCAGAATCCATTTGTGTATGATGAGTTTCAATTGATTTAACTTCTCCATTAACGCCAGCCGGCATTACAATGACCTTGTCGTTCGTCTTGATTCTACCTGTTTCAACTCTGCCAACCGGTACTGTACCAACACCAGTAATTGAGTAAACATCTTGAATTGGAATTCTAAGTGGTTTGCCAGTAGGCTTTTCTGATGCTTCAAATGTATCAAGAGCATCACCAAGAGTGGGACCTTTATACCATGGCATATTTTCCGATTTCTTGACTAGGTTGTCGCCTTTCCAGCCTGAAACTGGGATAAAATTTACTTTACTGGTATTATAACCGACCAATTTCAACATTTTTTCTACTATGTCTTTTACTTCTTTATAGCGTCCCTCAGAATAACCAACATCATCCATCTTGTTAAGTGCAACTACGATCTGACCTACACCAAGAGTCCTTGAAAGGAAGGCATGTTCTCTTGCTTGGCCGCCTGGTTCAGTTGCTGCTTCTGTTTCACCTGGTTTTACAGAAACAACAAGAATAGCCACATCTGCCTCAGATGCACCTGTGATCATATTCTTGATAAAGTCTCTGTGGCCAGGAGCATCAATTAAAGTATAAAAGAACTTTTGAGTTTCAAATTTTTGAAAGGCAAGATCAATAGTAATACCTCTATCTCTTTCATCCTTGATGCTGTCTAGAACCCAAGCATACTTGAAAGTATCTCCCTTTCCAGTTGCTTCTGATTCTTTAGCGTATGACTCAATAGTTCTTTGATCAATAACGCCCATATCAACCATTAAATGACCTACAATAGTTGATTTACCATTATCCACATGACCTACAACCACCAAGTTCATGTGTGGTTTTTTACTTGCGCTCATAACGGTAGAACATTCTTAGGGCCTTATTTGTATTTCGTTAATTTTCAAGCCAACTGACTCAAATCAAGGGAATTATAGTTAAGAAATGTGCAAGACTTGATCAAAAAATGAGTTAGGAAAAGAAATAGACCATAATTCCTTTTACCTCAAGCAAACTCGAAAAGGTTCTTAGGGTATAGTTGTTTCAGACATTGTTCTCTGATAGTCGTCTTCAAGCCGTATTATATCATTCTCATCAAATCTGCCATATGATATTTCAAGTATAATGCATTTATTATTCAACGCTTTAACTCTATGTTTTGCTCTTTTTGGAATTACAATGTTTTCACCTTCTTTAAGAGTAAGAAGTCTGTCTTCAAGCTCAATTTGTGCATTACCTTTTATAATTTTCCAGAACTCCCATCTCTCATTATGAAACTGAAGACTGAGTCTAGAATTCGGGTTAATGTAAATTAATTTAACTGTGCAAGATTGGTTTTCGTGAAACTTTTCAAATTTTCCCCAGGGCCTATCTTCAGAATAAATCTCCATATAAAGAATGCGTGAAAAGACGATTTAACAATTACTATTAAAATGCGTTTTATGACAAATAAATTAAATTAAATGTACAAAAAATATGATATACGATGACTTTAACAGTTATATAGATCACTAGCCTTTTGGCTCTGCATTAGCATAGCACAATTATCAAAAGAAGTATTTCAAATCTTTGTTATCAATTATTAATTGATAGTGGTTATCAATTCTTAAATATACGATAAATCCCTTTCAGAAAGCGTTTATCTGGAATTGATATATAGTATAATTTGATTATTCTATTATTGATATTAAGATTATCACATTAGATGGCTTAGATTAAAAAGACAATATCAGACTACAAAATAACCTTTCACTGTTCAGCAATGTAACCTGTAAATTGTATTCTAATATGCAACCTCTCACTAAAATCTAAAATTGCGGTAAGATAATTCTTCTAAAGATATTAGTTATAAGATGAATGATTTTATTCAACTAAATAATTAATCATAAGAATTGAAACATATAATAACTTTAATATTGTTTATGTTATTCTTAAACCGACTTCATATAAAGAATAGCTTTGTCACAATTTTAATGAATACGAAAAAAACGACAGCAACCTTGGCAGTATTTGCCATTGTCACTGCAGTAGCTCTTGTAACAGCAAGTAGTCTTGCTACTCCAGTGGTTGCATTAAAAGGCGCTACCACGAAGACCGTCAGCAGTAAAACACCAACGAAAGCCACAAGCTCTTTCTCAAAATTCATTAGCTGTATAAAAACTACACATAAAGGGCTAACTATAGATCAGGTTAACAGTTGTTATGATCGAGGCTATACAGGTAGCCGTGGAGTAAGTACTACTACTGCAGCAGGTCATGGAACAGGTAGCATTGGAGCAAGTAGCCTAATACCACTCGTCGGACTCCCTACATTGAGCTCTGGTTCAGGTCATACCCCACACCATGTCGCAAGTCATGCTCATCACGCTGGAGTAACTCATAGTCCAGTATAGCATTAATCAGTGCTAAAACAAGAATAAACATCTCTGAAATTCAGTATCTGATCCCCTTTTTTTATTATTTATTTTTTTGTCTCTTAACTTAATGGAATCTTTCTTTTTAAATAAACATTGTATTGCTTCTTTGATTGCTATTTAACGTTCTTCCAAACAATAAATTGATCAACTGGATAAATTGCAGGTTATTTTACAAAATCACCCAGCTAATGATAATAAAGATTATTATTATGTCAAAAGGCCTCAATGATGAAATGTATCATTGACTCTGAATGAACTCCACTATTGATCAGTTTTTAGTTCAAGATTTTTCAATTATTTAACAGCTGTAGAATTGAAAATGGTTTATGTTTGGGACGTATTTTGCCTTGACTTCTAATGCTATACTCGTATACAGTCGCTCAAATAAGCATATTAAAGAAATAGTAAATATGAATCTTTGACACAATAATGATGATGATACATTCTAGTGGCAAGAAAAAGGGGAAAGTATTGTTTGGAGAATATATCAACACATTCCTGTATATTGGTTAGTTACAATGTATAATAGCCATTTTTAGTGCGAGTACATATTTATAATATTTTTCAGTTATTGCATACGTTAAAAAATGACGCTGAGTGAAGCAGATATTATAAATGCTATTTCTGATGAACAGTCTTTGAGCTTGTTCAAAACTATTGCTGAAACAGGTGCTAATAGCGAAATCCTTACAAAAAAGACTAAACTTACCCGAAAGCAGTACTATTCGAGAATGTCTCGTATGACAAAAGTTGGATTAATAAAAAGAAAAAATGGAAAGTATTTCCTAACTTCATTCGGTAAAGTGGTATATCAAGCTCAGACCATGATTGAAAATACACTCAAAGATTATTGGAAATTAAAGGCAATTGATTCACTCGATAGTTCTACTAGCATGGAACTACCGCAAGAGGAACGCAATAAAATTCTCAATACTTTGATAGACAACCAGCAAGTCAAACAAATACTTCTTGTAAAGAATTGTAAATAGACTTTCGGTAAAAGAAAGAGTATTAATCACACGGGCTTTCAGCCAAGGTATGTGAAGAAACAAAATGACTTGATGAGAGTGTTTAAAGAGCTATCTTGCCCTCAAGCAGTTTCTTTTAGTTTGGCTCTATACTTCTTTCTAATAAACAAACATTTGATGAAATGTTACCCATATCTAGATATACAGGTATATGTTGCATTCACAACAAAAACCATTTGATGTGGAAGCTATAAGATGATTTTTTCTTATATACGAATAACAAAATTCTACAGGCAGATCAAAAATGAAAATAATGTAAAATAAAAATATTTTAGCTTGTTCTGTTAGCCCAGGTTACCACTGTAAACGTACTTACTGCTGAACCTACTATTCCAGCTATCAAAGCTCCGATCACTGATTGATTTACGAAAGTTGGTATATATACTGCAAACCAAGAGGCTATGGCTGGAAGTGATAAATATCCTATGAATCCCATTCCAAATCCAAGTAACCAGAAAGCAAAGACTGCAAGCCTTCTAGACAACTTTACCTCTCCTATTATATAGACTAGCAAATACCATAGTATTTTTCCTTATCTTGTAGTCTGGTCGGTTCATGCCTTGTACAATCTTATTTCATAATAAGTTTGATGGTCAAATTTTGTAAATGTGACCAGCAGTTTATAATCAATGATATTTGGATTATTGTACTGGCAGAGTTGAATATTCAGAATCTCTTTACCGAACATGATTTGATTTAGATTTATTTTCAATCATGGTGAATTCTTCTAAACTGTTCCAAATAAATACGATACCTGCCCCTACCTTCTGAATGGCTAATACTTCTACTACAATATTTTTAGATCTAGGAGCCGAGTTTTATAATACAAAAGATGTCATTAGATATGGACTTGTAAGCCTAATAAAATGCCATACGGTTGCAGAGTGCATGATATAATTTTGGAGCAATAACATGACATCAACAGAATATTATACTCAATGTCCTGAATGTGCATCGAGTCTTATCCATGATTGCAACAAGGGAGAATATATTTGCCAAAAGTGTGGATGTGTAGTAATGGATCAGGTAGATGATTATGGTCCAGAATCACATTCAACTGACTTTGAAGAAAAGACAAAGAACACACGTGCAAGTGGGTCTACAAGCTTCTCGTTACATGATTATGGTTTGCGAACGGAAATTGGTTTTGGCTCAAAGGATTATAGCGGTAAATCGATTGATTATGAGATGGTAGAGCAAATAAATAATATGCGCAAGTGGCATTCAAGAATAAGGGTTGCTTCTCCAAAAGAAAGAAGACTCTCGAACGTTCTATCTAAAATTAACGAAACTTGTTCGGCAATGTCCCTTCCAAAAACATTAGTCGAAACGGCAGCGATGCTTTATCGAAATTTTGAAAATAAAAGTGAAGCAAAAGGAAAATCTATTGTATGTATAGCAGCGGCAACAATTTATCTAGCATGCAAAAGATGTTCAGTAGTACGATCACTAGAAGAAATCGTTAAAGCAGCTGGCATAACTGAACAAGACAAGTCTTGCGTGAAACTTGCATCAAAATATTATAGGATGATGGTTATGGAGATGGGTGTCTTTACAGAGCAGACGGTAACGGTCGCTGCATCAAAAGCAACATCCTCTCCCTCGTCCCTTTCTCCTCCACCTTCTTCACCTACTACTATTACTACAACGTTACCATCATCATCATATCCTTTAATACACTCAACACCAATTCCTGTAATGCTTGCAATCGATCAATATATCGCTAAACTTGCAAATATGGCAAAGATTGATACAAAGGTCGAGAGATTAGCGATTGATCTTGCGCACAAGACTGATGACCACCTTCTTGCGGATGGTAAGGCTCCAAATGGTCTGGCTGCAGCATACATATACTTGGCCGCAGTACTGCTTGGAGCAAATCTTTTGCAAATGGATGTATCGAATCTAGCAGGCGTCACAGAGGTTACCATTCGTAATAGATGTAAAGATATTCTTACAAGTTTTAAATTAAGAATAATTGTTAAGCCATCGGCGGGAATGGGTTCAGGCTGAAATTGATTTCAGTTAGGTTCGGCAACTTGATTTTATTACATTATCGTTAGTGTGAGCAATAATAAAAATAAAATACGCATTTTGTAGTTAGCTGATCCAGTTAAATAAAGTTACATTGAAAAGTAAAGGATTCACACCCAAGAAAAAATATTAATTCAGGTCGAGCAACTATAACTATTACTTCTGTTATATTGATTATCAATTTTACAGTTTTTTCCTGTTGGGAATTCAGGCCACTTTGACTTGACATATTTGGTCGGCTATACTATTTATGTATGATATTGATCTATGTATGTAATGGAAAGAATTAACGGCGAAACTATCACGGGAATTGCTTTAGCTTTTCTTGGTATTCTGTTTATCTATGCTAGCACGGTTAATAATGTGTGGGCAACAATTCTACCAGCTGACTATCTTATCGTGGCTATTGGTGCCGCCTTTATTATTCTAGGTATGTGGGAAACACGTAAGAAGAAAACCAGCTACGTTAAAGAAGAACACTCCCACCACTAATATTGTCTCCTAATTAACTACTCTAAATCTTTAGCTGGAATGGAATTGGGGTTTAATAAAATTGCATCGCATATATTGAGTGATATTGGTGTGCTGCTCTTATGATCTTCGGATTCAATGACTTTAATCTCAGGTATCTCCTCGTATTCCCTGTCATACTTTTTTGCACTCACTAGTCTTAGTAATTAAAGTTGTTTTCTACAGAAGCGAAATCAATCACAGGGAAAGAACGTGTTAAATTAACATTAGATATATCAAATGCATATCTAAAATTTATTGTTTATGTTGGTATTAGAACATACTTTTTTGAACCTCCGTCTGAGTTTATTACCACAAAGCATACATTCTAGGACATTTGGTCTATAAGCTTTACCACAAGCTCTGCAGAAGGTAATCCACCTTCTAACTTTTGTTATTCCTTTGGTTCCTAAAGACTTTATTGGAATATTTAATAGTGTTGCAACATTTTCCACTGCATAGTCATCCGAAATCAAGGTTATCTTTAACTGCCTTGCAAGAGCGAGTATGGAAAGATCTGCAAATGAAAGTTTGGAAAAGTCACCAATTTTTTTTGCAATATTAATGACTTCTGTAAGATATGGTTCTTCAGCCTCTATTACTTTAAGATTACCTGCATCTATTAGTGCCTCTAATGCGTAATATGATTTCTTTATGTGCTTTATCTCTTCAAAAACCAGATCCGTAGTATAGCATTTTGAAGATGATAGGAATGGAATGCCTATATAAAATGCAGTTGCATCTAATGCAAATTCACTACTAAAATCCAAGTTTCTTAAGCTGCCCCATGCCTCTTTTATTAAGACGGATGAATTGTGCATCTGCTGAGAAGCGAGAAATCTTTACGTTTTGCCCAGCCGTAACCTTGAATACTTCTTGACCATCTATTGTTAAATTTGCGTCGTGAGTACTTTCAATTTCAATATTCGCACTTGGAACTACCAACTCAGGCATTCTATTGACAGATGCAATAGGATTAAGTATTAAACAGTTCAGACCCTCGTACAAAACAGGACCACCATTTGAATAGGAGTGCCCAGTCGAACCAGTAGGAGTAGAAATTATAATGCCATCCATTCTCTGCTTTATTTGATCATCCATCAATCTGATGGATAATATAGGTGTTCTAGTCAAATTTATCCTTGTAAGTACAATATCGTTTAATGCAGGTGGAATAAGCTTTCCATTGAAAGATGCCTGTATCCTAATGCGTGAATCATAAAAATAATGGCCTGCAAGTATACTCTTAATTGCAAAATCTATTGAATCCACACCTATTTCAGACAATATACCTCTATTACCACCTACATTCATGCTGAAGATAGGGGTCTTATGTGAAATGATTCTAAATGCTCTTAGAGTTGTACCATCTCCTCCTACGGCAAAAATAAGATCAAGATTAATATCTCTTAATTCTTCTGGAGTTACAGACGTACTATTCCTAACTATTGAAGGAACAATTGAATACACTTCGATTTGTTTTCTTATCAGTAATTCTGTAATCTTGCTTGCCGCTCTTTCAGCTTCGATACTATTGAATTTCGTAATTATGGCTACATTACGTATTGTTTCAGCCATTTAACAGCGTTAGCTATCCATCCTGTTAGTCTTAAATGCATTTAGATTTAACGGAACCATTTACTAAACTCTAACTCATATTCGTGTGAGTTTAATGTTATTTTGGATTTAT
This sequence comes from Candidatus Nitrososphaera maunauluensis, assembly GCA_041156085.1. Classification (GTDB taxonomy): domain Archaea; phylum Thermoproteota; class Nitrososphaeria; order Nitrososphaerales; family Nitrososphaeraceae; genus Nitrososphaera_A; species Nitrososphaera_A maunauluensis. Next base: position 449 of record JBEVTH010000008.1, on the reverse strand, counting down.
TTTTAATATGTTGCAGATCAATAATTCAATTTATTTGTATTAACAGTCACTGCGAATATTATAAAAAGAGGAAAAAGGAGTAATATGACAAGAAAATTTCGTCAAATTCTGATAAAATTGATTGGTATAGAGCTTATATGCAGCTGAAGCCACACGATTAAATAGCCTTACTTTTCAAGAATTCAACGGGCCGGTAGCTCAGCTTGGTGGAGCGTTCGACTGATAATCGAAAGGTCAAGGGTTCAACTCCCTTTCGGCCCATCAAACACATGGGTTCATATACTTACGAGGGCTACTATACAATAGCAGTTTTAGGTGCAATAGATTGATTGATCAGTAATAGGATAAGAGAACCTATGTTACAATAAAAGTGTCGCATGTTGTTCATTGCAGACAATCAATTTTTATACTAAAAAAACAGATATGAGTCAAACTACAATAATTTCCAA